>JAGQOG010000240.1 GCA_020427695.1 Phycisphaerales bacterium | reverse complement strand
CTCACCGTGTCGATAAGGATCTTCCCGCCCTCGGTTGCCTCGAAGACCCCGCTGCTGCAGTCGCATGTGCCGTCCACGAGGCGGAGCGTGCCGCCCTTCGCGCGCAGCACCCCGCCGAGGGTGTTCCCCGCCTGGCTCAACTGCAGGGTCAGCGGAAGCGAGCCCGTCGCTTCGATGAGTCCGTAGTTGTCGAGGGGAATGCCGATGATGCCTCTCCCCCGAATGGTCTGGTCGCGTGCGATCGTCAGGTGGGTGCCGCTACCGGGAACGCCGCCGATGCCGTTCACCTGGGTGGGGTGCTCGCTCTCCATCAGGATCACACCCGGGCCGGAGATCGTGGTCGGGCCCTTGATGTTCACGCTTCCCGCGTCGCTGCCCTGCGCCCACGGCTGAAGCACGATCTGCCCGGGATTCAGGATCGTGCCTTCGAGCTTCGCGTCCTTCAGGGCGGTGATCGTGCCCGCGAACGTGACATCCTTGAGCCGTTCGCCCTCCACGACCGTCTGCAGCTTCACCGATCCGCCCTCCTCGGCGACGACACTTCCGCCCGTGATCCCGGACGGAAAGACCGTCCCGCCGTTCTTGGCCACGATCAGCCCCGCGGTGTTGTCGAGTCCCAGGATCTTGAGCGTCCCTCCGTCCCGCGCCTGCATGACGCCGCCGTTGACCCCTTCGATGCTCGGGAATCCCAGGTACTCCTCCGAGTAGATCTGAAGCGTGCCCCCAGCCTTGTTGGCGTCGACCAAGCCGTAGTTCTCGAATCGCAGGTTCTCGACGGAGCCCTCCCCTCGGAGCGTGTGCGTGGCCGAGACCACCACCGTGGGGTTGGGTTGCCCGGAGGGCGGATCGAGGAATCGCTTGAACTTGTGGTCGGGCCCGTTCAGACGCACTTCGCCTGAGCCCGCGAGGACCAGGACGGGTACGCCTCCGCCCACACCGATGCTGGCGGAGAGGTTCGGGTTGACGATCTCGAGGATGCCGTCGTTGTAGTAGTTCGGCGTGAGCACATAGAGATAGGCGGAACTCGAGACCGCGACCCGGACCGTGTCGCCCAGTCCGATGGTCAGGCCATTCAAGGTCACCGTCAGGAAGTTCAGCACGACGGTGAAGGGCGACCGAGGCGATCCGTCGACCACCGCGTCGTACTGGTTCGTCGAGTTGTTGTTGGGAACCCCAGCGGGCGTCCAGTTCGACGCGTTGCCCCACGCGGTGTTGCTCGATCCGTCCCAGACGGAAGTGATCTCGTCGGCATAGGCCATCGACGCCAGGGCGAACGGGTACGACAACGCCAGCCAGCGGAGCGCATGAGCCATCGGCGGACCTCCTCCGGTGCCGCAACCGCCGGCACCACGATGGCTGCGAGTGTACCGTCGCGACCCACCGCTCCGGCGCGCGATTCCGCCAGCCGGTGGTCCCCGGCGAACAGGCACGGACCGAAGCGTGCCTCCGATTGGCCGGGTGTGCGGTCAGGCGGTGCGGTCTCGAGCATGCGCTGACGGTGGTTCTCACGGCGCACTGACTGCCGCCCGGCCCTAGGAGACGGCGGTGCGAGACCTGCGTGCTGGACGTCGCCTCAGCGATGTCGCCAGGTTGCGTGTTCGACGCACCGGCGACCGATGGCTGCCGCGAACCGGCGGCCCGCGCGGGCCCGTCGCGCGGAATGCAATCGCTGTCTGCTCGTCGAGTGGGGTCGCGAACCGGTGAGCGTCCGGTACCGTCACCCACCACTTCTTGTTGCGTTGCCTCCCCGCCGTTTCTTCCCGGACTCGGGCAACTCCCTCTTGACATTGGGGGGAGGGGGGTAAGGTAGTCTGTCAATGGAGTCCGCACTCGATCGCCGGCCAGGGCCGCCACGCGTGCGATGGACGAACGAACGAGGACAGTCATGCGGTCATGGACGCTTGCGTGGCGATGTGCGAGTGCCTTGGGCGCCGCGTTCGTGACGTCGGCGTTCGCCTGCGGGGCCGGGTTGCCGTGCGGGTACAGCGTGACGACGATCATGGGGCCGGCCCTGCCGCCCTTCGGTCAGACGACGCTGAGGCTTCACGACATCAACGACGCAGGATTGGCCGTGGGGCACTACTTCCTGATCTCGAGCGCCCGGGTCCCGTGCACGTGGACGGCGGAGGAGGGTGTGAAGGCGATCCCGGTCGGGGCGTCAGGAATCCTGGACGCTGAGTCCGTCAAGGTCAACAACAACAACTGGATCCTGGTGAACGCCCAGACGAACCGAGGCAAGCGCGGGTTCGTGCTCATCCCCAACGCCTCGGGGTCCTGGGACTGGGTGCAAATGTTGCCGCCGGTCGAGGGCGGCGTAGACACCTGGGTGTTCGACATCAACGACAAGAACCAGGTCGTGGGCCGGCAGAGCGCCGGCGTCGGGAACTATCCCCACGGCGGCTACATGTGGTCGATCGAGACGGGCCGCGTGGACATCGCAATCGAGGGGTGGAACGCGACGAGCTGCGTCGCCATCAACGACGCGGGGACGATCGCCGGCGACGTGTCGCAGAGTGTCCAAGCATCGGGCGCGGCCTCGACGCGGGCGTTCGTCCTCCACGAGGGTGCAGTGACGATTGTCGAGCCCCGGGGCCCGTACGCCACCTCCGCGTGTGGAGCGATCAACGCCGCGGGAATACTGGCGGGCGGATTCGCGAATGCGACCGGCCTTGTGGGGGTCGGATTCACTCTCGATGGATCAAGGGATGAACTCGTGGTCATTCCGCCCCCGCAGGAGGCAAGTCGCTGGATGCCTCGCGACATCAACGGTACAGGAGTGATGTGCGGCGCGATGATCCTGTCAAGCAACAACCAGTTGCGCGCCTGTGTGGCCGACGGATCGGGTGTCCTGAACCTGACGCAGTACGCGCCTCCCGGCGTGTCCTATCTCTCGGATGCGCCGTCGATACGTGACGATGGAACAATGGTCATCAAGTGCATCTCATTCTGTTCGGTCCTGCTTTGGCCGGTTGATGCGAGCGTGGGTGATGTGAACTGCGACGGCACGGTTGGGCCGAAGGACGTCGCCGCCGTAATCAATGCCTGGGGTGCGAAGGACTCGGCGGCGGACACGAATGCCGATGGGGTTGTGGACGGCGCTGACCTAGGGGTCGTGCTTGCGAATTGGACGCAGGGATAGGAACGAGATCCACCTGGCGCCGGTCGTGCTCAGGGGACGGGAGACGTACGTTCTGTCGTTGGAATCCGCCGACGCGTTGTTGGCGGACGGTATCACATTGTCACCGGAGATGTCACATGGGCTGGAGCAGCACTCTCGGTACGCGCATCGTGATCGCCATCCTGGAGGCGGCGGGCTCGTAGGGATCGTCCGGGGAAGTGTGCCACCGATTGGCCGGGTTTGCGGCCAGTCGGTGCGTTGGGTGTGAATCGGAGACCCTGCGCACTGACTGCCCGCACACCCGGGCAGTCAGTGGCACTCGCGTCTCGATGCTCCGCCGGAGCATCACCCCCACGCCGCCAACACCAGCGCCAGGTCGGCGCCGTTCACGACGCCGTCGCCGTTGAGGTCGGCGGCGGGACAGCCGGGCGCCGGACCCCAGGCGGCGAGCAGGAGACCGAGGTCCGCCGCGCCGACGATGCCGTCGTGATTGAGATCGCCGAGGAGCGTGGGCACGGCGGGTGCGGCACCGGCCGACTCGTAGGCGCCAAGGTCGAGCACCAGCGTGCAGGTGTCGGCGTCGGCGCTGCCGCTCGCGACGCGAGGGTCGCCGTCGCGATCGACGTCGATGAGCTCCGTGACGTCGCCGTCGTCGTCCGCGTCGGCCGCGTCCACGGGCAGAAGCCATTCGAGTCCGGCGTCGATGGCGGGACTGGTCGCGGCGAGTCGGTAGTTGCCGGCGACCGGGGCGACGAACTTCGGGTTGGCGTTGAAGCAGCCCGGTCCCGCGACGCCCAGCGGCACGATCGAGTAGTGGGTGGTGAAGGCATCGCCGCTGATCTGCGGCGTGCCGTTGCCCCACACGATCGAGTTCGCGATCGGAACCGGCTGTCCGGCGAAGGCGTGGACGGCGCCGCCATCGCCGAGCGCCGTGTTGGCGGTGAGCGTGCAGCTGGTCACCTCGCCGCCGGTCAGGTTGGCCAGCCACAGGGCACCGCCGTCGTCCTCGGCGTGGTTGTCGGCGAGGACGCAGTTGACGATCGAGGCGACGCCGGTGGCATGCACGGCACCGCCGCTACCGGCAGCGCTGTTCCCGATGAGCTCGCAGGAGACGAGCCGGAGCGTCGTGCCGGTCGTGTAGACCGCCCCTCCGTCGGAGAACGCAACCGTGTTGGACAAGAAGCGGCAGCGCACGGCGTCGAGGGCGACGTACGAGTCGAGCCGGACCGCTCCGCCGCCGAGGTTGGACTGGTTGCCGTTGAAGAGGCAGTCGCGAAGCCGAAGCGTGCCGCCGAAGACCTCGGAGAGGTCGGCGATCGCGCCGCCGCTGGCTGCGGCGTTCTCGGTGAACGTGCACGCCTCGAAGGTCGCGGCGCCGTCGAGGAGGAGCACGGCGCCGCCGCCGAGCCCACCGAGGTTGCCGGTCAGGCTGCAGAGCTGGAAGACCGCCTCGTCGGGGGCGAGCGAACCGAGGCCCATGCCGCCGCCGGCGAAGTTGCCGAGGTTGTCGGCGATCGTGCAGCCGATGGCTGCGACCTCGCCGCCCGACACCCCGAGGCCTCCGATCGTGGTCGAGGTGTTTGCCTCGATCGTGCAGCCCAACAGCAGGAGGCTCGAGTCGACGGAGCCGATGCCGCCCACGGTCGCGATCGCGTGGTTGCCGATCGCGGTGCAGGCCACGAACGAGAGTTCGGCTCCGCCGACGGCGTACACGCCGCCGCCGTAGTCCGCCTCGTTGGCGAGGAACGCCGTGTCGGTGGCGTCCACGGCGCCGTCGAAGACCGCCAGGCCGCCGCCCCAGTTGTCGGCGATGTTTCCGGAGATGGTCGTCGAGTCGAGGGCCAGGTCGGTGCCGAGCGCAAGCACGCCGCCGCCGTCCTGGGTGGCGTTGTTGTCCTCGATGATCGAGCCTTCGACCGTCGGCGCTCCCAGGGAGCAGTGCATGCCGGCGCCGAGATCGGCGTTGTTGTCCCGCACGGCGCAATCGACGAACAACGGGCTGCCGCCCGAGGTCGCGATGCCGCCGCCGAGGAACGACGCGTTGTTCTCGAACAGGCAGTCCTCGAAGACCGGAAGACCGAAGTTCGTGGCGACGCCGCCGCCTTCGTTTCCGGCGGTGTTGCCGACGAAGGCGCAACCCGAGAAGTGAGGGCTGCCGGTGGTCACGGCGACGCCGCCCCCCTTGGTGGCGGCGTGGTTTCCGGTGAACGCGCAGTCGACGACCGTCGGACTCGACAGCGCGATCAGCATGCCGCCGCCGGTGCTGGCCGAGTCGCCTCCAGCGATCGTGAGGCCCTCGATGATCGAATCGGCGCCCTCGAGGCTGTTGCAAAGGACGACGGGGCCGCTGCCGTTGCCGTTCACGACCGTGGCCGCGGCACCGCCGATCCCCTTGAGGTGCACCGCCTTGCCGTCGAGATCGATCGGTCCGGCGTAGACGCCGGGGAGCACCAGGATCTGGTCTCCGTCGCTGGAATCGGCGAGAGCGGCCTGGATCGTGTGCTTGGGACCAAGGGGCGGTACGCAACTGACCGACACCCCGGCCCATGCGTCATTGCCACAGGGGGCGACGTACCGGGTCGTGGCGGAAGCGAGGGAGGCGGCGACGCCGACAATCAGCGCGCCGACGAGGAGAGTTGTCGGACGGAACGACGAAGTGGCCATGGCGCGACGGGGCATCGAACTCGGCTCCTCCAGGAGCGAACTCCTGGCGCAGGTGGGAAGAGGATCGACCGCTTTGGACGACCGGGGGCAGGCGGTCAACACGTCACAACGCGTGAGCCGGATGCGGATCGCGCCACGGATTGTTCGAGGTCGTCCCCGGGTTCCAGACCGTGTGCCACCGTTTGGCCCTGTGTGGGGCCAGTCGGTGCGTTGGGCG
>JAGQOG010000239.1 GCA_020427695.1 Phycisphaerales bacterium | reverse complement strand
CGACCATCCGATCGCGGGGCAGATCATGGGCACGGATCCCGACGAGATGGCCCGTGGCGCGGCGCTGCTCGTCGGGTTGGGGCACGACGTGATCGACGTGAACCTCGCTTGCCCGGTCAAGAAGATCAAGCGCCGCAGCCGGGGCGGCCACTTCCTGACGGCGCCGCGGGAAGCGGCCGAGGTGCTCCAGGCAGTGCGCGACGCGGTGCCGCCGGAGGTTCCGTGCACGGTAAAGCTTCGCCGGGCGTGGGACGACTCGGAGGAGATGGCGGCGAACTTCGAGCGCATCTTCGAGGCCGCGTACGAGATCGGCTACGGCTGGACCACGGTGCATTGCCGAACGGTCGAGCAGAAGTACCACGGACCTGGTCGTTGGTCGTTCCTGCGGGATCTCACCGCTCGCTATGCCGATCGCGTCGTGTTCGGCTCGGGCGATGTGTGGACGGTCAACGACATCTTCGCCATGCTCGACCTGACGGGCGTGCAGGGCGTGAGCGTCGCCCGCGGCTGCATCGGCAATCCATGGATCTTCCGGCAGGCGCGGCAGATGATGGCGGGCGCGATGCCCACGGAGCCGACCATCGCCGAACAGCGGCAGGTTCTCCTGGAGCACTTCGACTTGTCCTGCCGCCTCTGGGGCGAGCAGCGGGCGGGACGGATGATGCGGAAGTTCGGCATCAAGTTCGCCGCGCGGCATCCGCAAGCGGACGCGGTGAAGTCGGCGTTCATCCGCTGCGAACGGCTGGAGGAGTGGCGGGCGGTGATCGAAGCGGCGTATCGCCTCGACGAGGACCAGCTGGCGGCGGCCGACGGCCAGCGGTAGGGCGGCGTCCATCACGCTCGGGCCGCGGCGATCCGCGGTACCCTGCCCACGATGCGCTCCTTCGCCACCATTGGTGCCGGCAACATGGGCCAGGCGATCCTCCGCGGTGCGTTCGCGGCCGGGGTCCTCTCGCCGGCCGAGACCCTGGTCGTCGATCCCGACCCTGCACGCCGGGCGTCGTTGGCGGCCTTGGGTTGTCCGATCGATGCCGATCCCGCTGCGGCCCACGGCTGCGGCACGATCATGCTCGCGGTGAAGCCCCAGGTCTTCCCCGAGGTGGCGGCAAGGCTCGGAACCTTGGAGGCGCCGACGATCGTGATCTCGATCATGGCAGGCGTGCGCTCGGAGCGCATCCGCGCCGCCTTGGGCGACCAGGCCCGGGTGGTGCGCGTGATGCCGAACACGCCCGCGCAGCTCCGTTGCGGGATGGCGGCGATCGCCTCCGGCGCGGGTGCCGAGCCAGGCGACGACGACCTCGCCCGTCGCCTCTTCGAGGCGATCGGCCTCGCGATCGAGGTGCCCGAGGACATGATGGATGCGGTGACCGCCGTCAGCGGATCGGGTCCGGCCTACATCTTCCTGCTCGCCGAGGCGATGGAGGAAGGCGCGCGGCGGCTTGGGTTCGACGACAACCAGGCCCGGGTCCTCGTATCCCAAACCGTGCTCGGAGCGGCCACGCTCCTCGCGGCCGAACGCGGGGACCCGACGGCGCTTCGCGCCGCAGTCACCAGCAAGGGCGGCACGACTGCCGCCGCCATCGAGTCGATGCTCGGTGCGGGGATCCTGGATGCGATCGTGCGCGGGATTGCCGCCGCCGAGGCACGCGGGCGCGAGCTCGGCCAGTGATCGCGAGGGTCGAGTTCGACGGGCTGCTACGACGACGCCTTGGCCTTCGACGCCTCGATGCGCTTGGTCGCCTCCGCCGCAGTCAGGCGCGACACCTTGGTCATGATCACGGGTTCGACGGGGACGTTCTGGAATTGGCTCCTCGTGCCGGTCTCGACGGCCTTGATCGCGTCCACCGCGTCCATGCCGGCAACCACCATCCCGAAGACGGCGTACCCGGGCTTGTCGAGATCGGGATTGCCGTCGAGGCCGGGGTTGTCCTTCACGTTGATGAAGAACTGGCTGGTCGCGGTGTCGGGCGCCGAGAGCCGGGCCATCGCGATCGAGCCGCGCACGTTGGGGAGGCCGTTGAACGATTCGTTCTTGATCGCGGGGTCGGTTGCCTTCTGCTTCATGTCGGGCGTGAAGCCGCCGCCTTGGATCATGAACGTCGGGATCACGCGGTGGAAGACGAGCCCGTCGTAGAACCCCCGGTCCACGTACTTGAGGAAGTTCTCGACCGAGATCGGCGCCTTTTCCGGATCGAGCTGCAGCACGATGTCGCCCTTGCTGGTGGTCATCAGGACAAACACCGGCGCCGAGGCGCTCGAAGCCGAAGGCGGAGCGGCCGACGCCGGCGGCGTCGGCTTGGCGCCATCGTCCGTGCGCCCGAAGGCGAGGGAGGCGGCGAAGAGCGGCAGAAGAACAAACAGGGCGAGGCAGCGGGTGGCCATGGATGGAATCCTCGTTTGATGCCGGGGAGTGCGTCAGGAAGGGCATGATACGGGCAGCGACCGCAGCTCGGCCCGTACACTCCCGCCGATGGGATCCGACGCGGTCCGAGTGTTGGCCTGGGTGCTCGGTGGCAGCGCCATGCTGGCGGCCATCGGCGTGGCGTGGTGGGCGATGTTCGCCGACCGCGCCCACGGCCGTCGTCGTTGTCCGCGCTGTTGGCACGATCTCTCCCATACCCCGGGAATGACCTGCGGCGAGTGTGGATTCGTGGCCAGCCGCGAGGCGATGTTCGGGCGCACGCGGCGACGGCCCGCCGTAGCGGCCGCCGCGCTGGCGATCGTCTTCGGAGCGGCCGCCGTGGTCCGCTTCCAGGCGCAGGGTCTCGGGTGGATCGATCTCGTCCCCGACCGTGTGCTGGTCGCCGCCCTGCCGTGGATGCCTGGCGACGGGGGGCCGGTGCGCGAGGCGGTTGCGCGGCGGCTCTTCCGCGCCGAACTCTCTCCGGCCAGCGAGGCGGCGCTCTTCGGGCACTGCATCGCCGGCAGCGGCACCTCCTCCCCCTTGAGTGCCGATTGGCGACGCCGGTACGGCGAGATGTTGGACTGGTGGCGGCGGTCCGGCATGGCCACGGACGAACAGCGAATCGCCCTGCTTGCGCTTCCGGCACGGATCGAGTTCATGGTCCCTCCGCTCATCGCGGCCGACGCGTCGCCCTGCATTCAGGCGCGAGTCGAGACCGCGTGGCCGTTCGACTCGGAGTGCCGT
This sequence comes from Phycisphaerales bacterium, assembly GCA_020427695.1. GTDB lineage: Bacteria > Planctomycetota > Phycisphaerae > Phycisphaerales > SM1A02 > JAGQOG01. The sequence continues at coordinate 5,748 of JAGQOG010000239.1, read as the reverse complement.
GTCACCTTCGAGCCTTCGATTCCGGGGGCGGCGCCGCTCCGGCTGGTGCGGAGCGAGTCGCTTTGGATCGTGCCACCGTTTCCGCTGGTCCTGCCGCCCCTGCCTTCCGGTACCGCGTCCGTCGCCATCGGGATCACGATCGAGCAACGGGGTCGCATGACGCCGGCCGATCCCGAGTCTGATCTCACCGCATGGTCGCTCGCCGAGCATCGCGTGGTGGAGGTCCCGATCCCGATCTCCGAGCGGTCCTTGGCGGCGTTGCTGGAGCCGAAGGACAGCGAATCGATGCGGACCGCCATCGCGCGGGCGTTCTCGTACGGGTTGAGCCGGTGGAGCAGCGGCGAGCGGCGCTTCGGCATCCAGTTCAATCCCCGGGAGACGGCGCTGCCGGAGTTCGACGGCACGGCCATCGGCGCCTTGGTGGAGATCCTCGAGGACGGCGAAGTGCGGCGAACCTCGCGCATCTGGTGGATGGGCGGCGATTCGCTCGGCGGATCGGCCTGGGCGATCTCCGAGGAGGATGTCGAGGCGCTCGACCGGGCCACGTCCGACGATCCGCGCTGGACCATGCGCATCCGTGGCGATCGCGACCTGGCCCTGCGGGCGCTGGCGACCGCGTCACGACCCATGGACGGGTGGCCGGTTGCCTACTGGGCCGGAGAAGTCACCCTGCCCCTTCGCGTCCGATTCCGTGCCGGCGAGGCACCACGACGATCGTGGCGTCCCGATCCCGAGTCGGGCGAGCCAGCCTCGAGCGTTCCCGACGACCGTCCCACGCGCCGCCCCGCCCGATGACCGTCGCCCGCTGGCGGGTCTCGCTTGGGACCTCCGCGACGTCGCCGTATGCTGACCACCCATGCACCAGAATCTCTGGGCGCCGTGGCGCATGAGCTACCTCCGCGAACTCGAGCGACGGTCGTCGGCCCTCGCACCGCCCGAGGTCGGCGACGACAACTTCCTGTTGGGGATCTGGAGCCGTCCACAGGACGACGGCCCCAATCACGTCATCGCTCGGACGGCGGAAGGGATGATCCTGCTCAATCGCTACCCGTACGCCAATGGCCATCTGCTGGTGGCGCTGGGCGAGGGACGGCCGAGCCTGATCGACTACGAGCCGGCCCAACGGTCTGCGTTCTGGAAGCTCGTCGATCGGGCCGCGGAACTGTGCCAGCTCGCGCTCAACCCGCAGGGGCTCAACATCGGCGTGAACCAGGGGCGGGCGGCCGGCGCCGGCGTGCCGTCGCACCTCCACGCCCATGTCGTTCCTCGGTGGGGTGGGGACACCAACTTCATCACTGTGGTCGGCGAGGTGCGGGTGATTCCGGACTCGCTGGAGGCCATGGCCGCTCGATACCGCGCGGTGGCTGGCACCTGATGGCAGCGCGCGGCCAATAGCGCCAGTGCGATCGGCGATGACCGCGGAACCGTGAGACCTCGCGTTCAACGGAAACGCAACGGCACCCCGCCCATCGGGTTCGCGGGTGAGGCCGTGGCCTCTTCCGGGGGCGAACCCTGCCGGGTGATCTGCTCGAACCCCAAGTCAACGTGGGCTCGCCACCCGTCGATCCCGGCCTTCCACTCCATCCCGCCGCAGCGGGGCGTGAGGCCTGGCCATCGTCGCAGGCATTGGCGATCCCTTGGGGTTCTGAAAGGTTCGAGCAAATACGGCCCGGCACGACCCCGAGGGGCGGAGTGCCGTTGGTGCCCCTACTCTACGCCGAAACAGACCCGCGGCAAGCGCATTTGCGAGCGGCGGGCACGCACCGTCCGCGTTGACAGCGCGGCATGAACGGTGGTACACCTACCATGTGTAGACGCCCGGATGCATGGCCTCGCGCTGTGCACCTCCAGTTCCTCCCACGCACGGAACTCAGCATCATGCGACGCTTCCTCACCGCCGCCCTCGTTGGATCCCTTGCGACCGTGATCACGACCGGGATCATCGGTTGCGAGTCGGATCCGAACCCCGTGAGCTTCAACAACATCAAGAGCGATCTGACCCCCGAGCTCATGACGATGTCGGAGCGACCTTCCGACGTGGACCGCAACATGGCGGTCGTGGGAAACATCAATATCCGCAACATGTGGAACGATCTTGGTCGGATGTGGATGTTCGATCGTCCCAGCATTCTCTCGCCGTATCCGGTGTACGGCCCCTCCGGCATTCCGAAGTAGGTCCAGCCGAGGGGATGAACGGAATCCTCGCCGCGATCGAGTCGAAACCAAACGTCTAGCCGCCCTCAAGCACGGCTTGAGGGCGTTTTCTTTGTCCCGCGCCTTCCGCTCCGGCCTTGGGCCGGCACCCACCGGGTACCGGTCGCGCTCGATCCGCCATGACGATCAAGAGGGCGATCGATCTGGTGGGGGGATTCGTGGCCTCCTTCCACCCCCGGACGCTGCCGCCGATGCTGCGCGCGAACTACGCGCGGGAGCTTGTGTCGTGGATGTTCCTTCCGGTGATGCTTGGCGCGGTTGAAGGCGGCACGATCAGCATCATCGTCAAGAAGGCGTTCGCCTCCGCCCCCGGGGTCTCGCCCGCGGCACTCAACCTGGCGGTGGCGGTCGTCACGGCGGCGCCGGCCGTCGCCAACATCACGAGTTTCGTGTGGGCCACCTTCAGCCACGGGCGCCCCAAGATCAGGTTCATCGCCTGGCTCCAGATCGCGACCGCGCTCCTCGTGGCACTGATCGCCGCGACGCCGCACAGCGCCGCCGGCCTGGTGATGCTCACCACGCTCGTCGTGCTCGCCCGCGTGACCTGGACGGGTGTGATCACGATCCGTACGACCGTCTGGGGAGCCAACTATCCCCGGGCCGACCGGGCTCGGATCGCCGGCAAGATGGCGACCGTTCAGTCCGCGGCCCTTTCGATCGTGGGCGTGGTGCTGGGAACCGCCATGGACTGGAACGAGCGTTCGTTCCACTGGCTGTTCCCGTTGTGCGCGCTGGTCGGTCTCCTTGGCAATGCGATCTACCGGCGTGTGCGGCTGCGCGGTCAACGGCGCCTGGCCCGGGCGGAGCGGTGCGGTCGGGCCGAGGACCGTCCCACGCTGAATCCCGCTTCGGTCGCCCGGGTTCTGCGGAACGATCCGCTCTACCGCCGCTTCATGCTGTGGCTGTTCGTCTTCGGCCTCGGCAACCTGATGCTCTCGGCGCCCTTGGCCATCGTCCTCAACGACGGCTTCCATGTCACCTACATCCAGGGCATCCTGATCACCTCCGCGATCCCCACCGCCCTCATGCCGTTCACGATCCCCATGTGGTCGAAGCTGCTCGACCGGTGCCACGTGGTCGAGTTTCGGGCGATCCACGGCTGGAGCTTCGTGGCCGTTTCCCTGCTCCAGTTCCTGGGGGCGGCCTTTGGCGTGCTGTCGCTCTTCTTCGCGGCCGCGGTTGGCATGGGAATCGCTTTCGGCGGCGGCGTGTTGGCGTGGAACCTCGGCCATCACGACTTCGCTCCGCCGAATCGGGATGCCCAGTACATGGGCGTCCACGTCACGCTCACGGGGCTGCGCGGCCTCCTGGCTCCGTTCCTCGCGGTAGGCATCTACGACCTCCTCGATCGCCAGATTCCCGGTTCCGGAGGGGGATTCTGGGTGTTCGGGGTCTGCCTGGCCCTCAACCTCGTGGGGGCGATCGGATTCGTTCACCTGAAGCGTCAAATGGCCTCTGGCCAGTTCAAGGCGCTGGATGGGGCCGCCGCACACTGACGGCCGGCGAGCGGCGACGGCGGCGGCCCGATCGGAGGCCGCGGCAGCTTCTTTCCCGCCCATGGTCGCTCCTCTATACTGGCCCCTTCGCGCTCTGCCCGGCAGGGTGCGTGGTGGCGTTCCCGAGACGGTCTCGGGACGGTCTTCCTTCCTCTCAGCAGCCGCGCCGTCCACAGGACGCGGAAGGCGCGCGGCGGTGCGCTCTCTCGCCTTCCCACACCTCCATGGTCAACTACAACCTGATTGAATCGATCGGCTTCGATGAGTCCGTCGCCACCGAGATGCTTCGCGCCGAGTTCGGCGACGCGGTTGCTCGCGGCAACATGGACACGCTCCTCAAGGGCGACATCGCGAGCTTCCAGCCCGGCAGCATCCTCCAAGGCAAGATCGTCGGCTTCGCCGGCGACGATGTCGTGGTCGAGGTCGGTCTCAAGTCGGAGGGACTCGTTCCCAAGACCGACTGGGACAACCCCGCCGACCTCGTGATCGGCGACACCGTCGAGGTTCTGCTGGAGCAGCTCGAGGACGAGACGGGCGCCGTCGTCCTCTCGAAGCGCAAGGCCGACCGCATTCGCGGCTGGGAGCAGATCCTCCAGACGAAGAAGGAAGGCGACATCATCGAGGGCAAGTGCGTCCGCAAGATCAAGGGCGGACTGCTGGTCGACATCGGCGTGCCCGTCTTCCTGCCGGCGTCCCAGGTGGACATCCGGCGTCCCAGCGACATCGGCGAGTACGTCGGCAAGACCATTCGGGCGATGGTGCTCAAGATCGACGAGGAGCGCCGCAACATCGTCATCAGCCGTCGCCGCCTCATCGAGGACGAGCGAACCGAGGCCAAGCGCAAGCTGCTCAACACCGTCAAGGAGGGCGACCTGGTCAAGGGCCGCGTCACGAACATCGCCGACTTCGGCGCGTTCGTCGATCTCGGCGGCATCGACGGCCTGCTGCACATCACCGACATGAGCTGGGGTCGCGTGAACCACCCCTCCGAGGTGGTGCGCATCGGCGACACCATCGAGGTGAAGGTGCTCAACATCGACCGGGAGAAGGAGAAGATCGCCCTCGGTCTCAAGCAGAAGGAGACGTCGCCCTGGGAGGAGATCGAGGCCAAGTACCCCGCGGGCTGCCGCGTCCAGGGCACGGTCACGAACCTCATGTCCTACGGCGCGTTCGTCAAGCTCGAGGAGGGCATCGAGGGCCTCGTGCACATCTCCGAGATGTCCTGGACCCGCCGCATCAACCATCCGAGCGAGGTGGTGCAGGTCGGCGACACCGTCGATGTGGTGGTGCTCGACATCAACAAGGAGAAGCTCGAGATCAGCCTCGGCATGAAGCAGACCGAGGTCAACCCTTGGGAGCTCGTGGCGGAGAAGTATCCGCCCGGGACCATCATCGAGGGCAAGGTCCGCAACCTCGCCAACTACGGCGCGTTCATCGAGATCGAGCCGGGGATCGACGGCCTGCTCCACATCAGCGACATCAGCTGGACGAAGAAGGTCGCGCACCCGAACGAGGTGTTCAAGAAGGGCGACACCGTTCGCTGTGTTGTGATCGAGGTGGACCAGGAGAAGCAGCGGGTCGGACTCGGCCTCAAGCAGCTCACCGAGGATCCGTGGCACGAGGCCATTCCCACGGCGTACAAGCCGGGCATGATCGTCAGCGGCAAGGTCACGAAGATCACCAACTTCGGCGTCTTCGTCGAGCTCGAGGACGGGCTCGAGGGCCTGCTGCACATCAGCGAGCTCTCCGACCAGAAGGTGGAGAACCCGCTGGACGTGGTCAAGCCGGGCCAGGACGTCGAGGTCAAGATCCTCCGTGTCGACACCGACGAGCGGAAGATCGGCCTCTCCCTCAAGCGGGCCCAATGGGGCGCCGTCGAAGGTCGCACCGAGGAGGAAGCGCCGCGAAGCCAGCGGCCGACGCGCGGCGGCATGGACGACCACGGCGCACTCGGCACGGACAAGATCAAGTTCTAGGGCGCCGGCGTTGCCGGCTGGCGCTGAGGCAAGGCGGCGGTGGCCGCCTTCTTGATGGCCGG
>JAGQOG010000238.1 GCA_020427695.1 Phycisphaerales bacterium | reverse complement strand
CCGACGTCCAAGCGCGTGAGCTCGCTCAGGCGGTGTGCGGTCGGCTCCGACTCCCATCTCGCCATCGGATCAAGTTCGAGCAGGGAGACCCGTCCGCGCCGCACGTCGATCACGCGTCCGATCCAACAGCACGACGGATCGACCTCCTCGCGGTGAATCGTGACCAACGGGAAGGCGCGACCGGCAGTGGCGACCATATCAGCGGTGCGCTCGAGCGACACGCGGGGCCGCCTCGGTCGCCGAAGTCCGCGCTGGCGGAGGGCGGCCTTGAAGAACGCCGCCCGAGGGTCCGGCCGCATGCTTCGGATGTCCTCGATCCGAAGGCACTGGAATCCGTCGTACCGGATGCCGTCGTTCAGCAGGACGAGCATGAAGAATCGGCGACCGACGTCAAGGACGACCCCCGAGGTCGATCCGGACTCAAACCGACGACGGAACCGGACGAATGCCCCGGACCGTGCCGCCTCGACCACCTGGGAGCGCATGCTCTCGAATGATAACGGGCTCGGGAGTGGTTCCGTCAGCGCCAGGCGCGCTCGTCTCGTCTGTCGTCGCCGGTTCGAGGCCGGCCCGGAGGTCGGAGCGTCGTTTCCAGTTCCAGCCTCGACGCCATCCGCTTCACCCACGCCTCGCGACACGACTCCCGACCTCGCGTCCTACCGCTTCGACACGCCGGGGTACGAGAGGTCGAGACGCATCAGCAGCTGGTGCGACGCCCCTTCCTGCGGGAAGCCGAGCTCCATGTTGCCGCGCAACTCGGCCCGCAACAGTCCCACCATCAGTTCCGTGCCTGAGCCGGGGACCGGGATGGTGTCGATCGGCGGGCCCCCGGTTTCCGTCCACGTCAGCACCACCTTGGTGCCGTCCGGCGTCTCGCCGTCGAGGCGCACGTCGACCGCGACGGACCCGGTTTCGACGCCGAGCGCGCCGTGCTCGGTGCTGTTGTGAAGCAGCTCGTTGAACACCATGCCGAGCGCCGTCACCTGCCGCGCGGGGACGAGCACGTCGTCGCCTTCGATCGCGATCCGTTTGGCGAGATCGGAATCGGTGACAGCCCGGAGAAGCTTCGCCAACGAGACGGCGGTCCAGTGCGTCGTGTTCAGCAGGCCGTGCACCGCGGCCATCGTGCGCAACCGGTTGCGGATGCTGCCGGCGAGGTCCTCGACCGTGCGTGCCCGCCGCGTCGAGAGGTCGAGCAGGGCCAGGAGGGCCGAGAGGTTGTTGCGCACGCGGTGGTCGAGCTCGCGGAAGAGGAGCCGTTCGGTCTCGTTGCGCTCCCGCAACTGCTGCTCCGTGTGCAGGCGGTCGGTGATGTCGGTCTTGAGGCTGAGGACGCCCAATACCCGCTGGCCGGAACGCAACGGCGCCACCAGATGGTCGAAGACGCGCGACTCCCCGCGCAGGGCGTAGCGGGGCTCGTTGCGGACCATCTTGCCGCCGAGCGCCCGGTGCACCGCGGAAGACCAGTCGCTGCGAACCTCGTCGGGCAACGGCGCGTCGTCCAGCCGGTAGCCCACGAGGTCGCCCCAACGGCCGCGCGAGATCTCGTTCTGCAGCACCACCCGCCGCTGTTCGTCGCAGATGCTCAGCCCGTGCGGCAGGATGTCGAACGCCGCCTGGAGCCGGAGATCGCTGTCGAGGACCGCCTGCCGAAGCGACTCCTCGTCCGTCAGATCGCGATGGAGGGCGATGGCCCCGCCCGGAATGGCCGCCAAACGCAGCCGCAGCGGGCGCAAGACCCCGCCGAGCAGGGCGATGTGCCGGATCTCCCCGCTCGGAACCCGCCGGTCGAGCACGTTGCTCAACAGCGTCTCGACGCGATCCCCCAGTCGTTCCGCCTCCGTCTCTGCCACCGCCTCGCCCGAGGGCGGCGCAGCAAGGCCGGCGACCAGCCAGTCGACAAGGTCGTGACCGACGCCACTGGCACCGTCGGACCGTTCGCCGTGCAAGCGCTGCCACTGGCTGTTGGCCCACACGATCCGCCCGTCGGATCCGATCAGCGCCGCCTCCTCTCCCAACGCCTCGAGGAGGGACGGCGCTCCGTCCATCACATCCACCACGTCCATCGGCTTGCTCGCTCCCGGCACCACTCGTTGCCGCTGCGGCGCGTGCGATTGCCCGCGCGTCCTCGCACCGGTATTCTCCGTCCCCATGCAGATCACCGAGTTCATGAGGCGGAACTTCCGGCATTTTAACGCCGCGACCGTGGTCGATGCGGCGGAGGGCTACCGCCGACACCTCGACGGCGGCGGGCAGATGCTGGTGACCTTGGCGGGCGCGATGAGCACCGCCGAGCTCGGCCTTTCCCTCGCCGAGATGATCCGCCAGGGCAAGGTGCACGGGATCTGCTGCACCGGGGCCAACCTGGAGGAGGACGTCTTCAACCTCGTGGCCCATTCGCACTACGTGCGGGTGCCGCATTGGCGCGAGCTGCCGGCCTCGGAGGAGGTCAAGCTGTACGACCGCCACCTGAACCGCGTCACCGACACATGCATTCCGGAGGAGGAGGCGATCCGGCGCATCGAGCGTGCCGTGCTCGAGGAGTGGACGGCCGCCGACCGCGAGGGCCGCCAGCACTTCCCGCACGAGTTCATGTACCGGATCCTGCTTTCGGGCGTCTTGAAGCCGTATTACGAGATCGATCCGAAGGACTCCTGGCTCCTCGCCGCGGCCGAGCGGAACCTGCCCATGATCGTGCCCGGCTGGGAGGATTCGACGCTCGGGAACATCTTCGCCGCCCACTGCATCGAGGGCGACGTCAAGAACGTGCACACCGTGCGCACGGGCATCGAGTACATGATGATGCTCGCCGAGTGGTACACGAAGACGGCCCCGACCCACAGCATCGGATTCTTCCAGATCGGCGGCGGGATCGCCGGCGACTTCCCGATCTGCGTGGTGCCCATGCTCCACCAGGACCTCCATCGGACGGGGGTGCCGCTCTGGGGCTACTTCTGCCAGATCGGCGATTCGACGACCAGCTTCGGCAGCTACAGCGGGGCCAGCCCGAACGAGAAGATCACCTGGGGCAAGCTCGGTCCGAACACGCCGCGGTTCATGATCGAGTCGGACGCCACCATCGTGGCACCCCTGATCTTCTCCTACGTGCTCGGGCAGTAGCGTCCGGCCAAGGCCCATGCCCCTTCCACCCGATCGCGGCCACATCGACACCGAGCAGCGCCACGCCCAATCGACGGAGCTCGATCGGCAGTCCACCCGCGAGATCGTCGAGCTGATGGTGACGGACCACCGGGTGGTGGCCGATGCCGTCGGTGCAGCGGCACCGGCGCTGGCGGCCTTCGTCGACGCGCTCGTGCCGCGCGTCGCCGCGGGCGGCCGGCTGGTGTACGTCGGCGCCGGCACATCGGGGCGGCTGGGCGTGCTCGACGCCTCGGAGTGTCCACCCACCTTCCAAAGCGACCCGCGACAGGTCGTGGGTGTCATCGCGGGCGGCGACGCGTCGCTGCGTCGCAGTTCGGAGGGGCGGGAGGACGAGCCGCGCGGAGCAGCACCGGCGCTGCGCGAACTGGGCGTGGGCGTGCTCGATACGGTGCTCGGCATCGCGGCCGGCGGCACGACGCCGTTCGTGCTCGGCGCCCTCGAGATCGCGAAGTCGATGGGGGCGACGACCGGCCTGCTGACGTGCGCCCGTCGCGCCGGCGTGGCCGCCTGCGACCACCTCCTCGTGCTCGAGACGGGGCCGGAAGTCCTGACCGGATCGACGCGCTTGAAGGCCGGATCCGCCACGAAGCTGGCCCTGAACATCGTGACGACGGCGCTCTTCGTCCGGTTGGGGAAGGTGCACGGCAACCTGATGGTGGATCTGCGGGCGACGAACGACAAGCTGCGCGATCGGGCGCTGCGGACGCTTTGCCAGTTGGTGCCTGGCCTGTCGCGCGAGGATGCCGTCGCCGCCCTGGATGCCGCCGGGGGCGCGGTGAAGACGGCGGCGGTCATGCGGAAGGTGGTTGTTTCGCGCGAAGAGGCGGAGCGCCTCCTGGCCGCCTGCGGGGGGCGGTTGCGCGAGGCGTTGGGCGAAAGGGTGCCACGGCCTTCCAGGCCGTGAACGCGCGGCAATGAACGTTCGGCACGGCCAGGATGGCCGTGGCACCCGACGTCGTGCGGGACGCCACATCGACAAGGGTGCCACGGCCTTCCAGGCCGTGAACGCACGGCAATGAATGTTCGG
>JAGQOG010000237.1 GCA_020427695.1 Phycisphaerales bacterium | reverse complement strand
CGCACTGACTGGCTTCGTTGCGCTGCGCTCCACTGCGCCAATCAGTGGCACACCGCACTCGATCGGTGGCACCCCCGGTGTTGCACGTTCGGCACGGCCAGGATGGCCGTGGCACCCCGGGATACACACCACCCCGTGATGGGGGGAACACGTTCCGAAACCGCCCTACCCGTTCTGGCGGGCGAACTCGCGCATGAAGAGGGCAAGCTCCGCGGCGCCCGCGACGGGGCAGGCGTTGTAGATCGACGCCCGCAGGCCCCCGGCGTCGCGATGGCCGCGGAGGCCGTCGAGTCCCGCCTCGGCGGCTTCGGTCACGAAGCGGTCGTCGAGGTCGGTCGAAGGCGTGCGGAACGAGACGTTCATCAGCGACCTCGACTCCTTCTTGGCCAGGCCTCGATAGAAGCCGCCCGAGGTGTCGATGGCTTCGTACAGGAGCGTGGACCGCGCTTGGGCGCGGCGCAACATCTCGGGCACGCCGCCCTGGGCGAGAATCCAGTGCAGGACGCGGCCGATGAGGTACATGCCGAACGTCGGCGGCGTGTTGAGGCGCGACCCCGCCGTCGCGTGGGCGCGGTAGTCCAACATGCTCGGCAGGCGCTCCTTCATCGCCGGACGGGCGGCTTCGAGGAAGTCCTTGCGCACGATGACCAGGGTGATCCCCGCCGGTCCGAGGTTCTTCTGCGCACTCGCGTACACGAAGGCATGGCGATCGAAGTCCAGCGGGCGCGAGAACATGTCGCTGCTCGCGTCGCACACGAGGGGCGCGTTCGTGCGGGGCGGCGCCTCGAACTGGGTCGCGAAGACGGTGTTGTTGGAGCAGTACGAGAGGTACGCGGCGCTCGGCGAGAGCGCGAGCTCCGCGTCCGAGGGCAGATGGTCGTAGTGCGACGGTCGTCCGTCGAACGCCACGTTCACACTCCCGAGCCGCTTCGCTTCCTCGATCGACTTGTGCGCCCAGACGCCGGTGTCGAGGTAGTCCGCGACCCCGTCGGCGGGAAGGAAGTTCATGGGGATCATGGCGAACTGAAGCGTGGCGCCGGCGGGCAGGAACAGCACCTCGTGCGTCTCCCCGACGCCGGCGAGTCGGCGGCAGTCCTGGATCGCGTCGCCGAGCACACGGTCGATGACGGGACCGCGGTGGCTGTGCTCGAGCACCCCGATCCCGGTGCCGAAGATGCTCCAGAGATCCTCCCGCGCCTCGCGCACGACGTCTTCGGGCAACGCCGCCGGACCGGCTGAGAAGTTGAAGACCCGGTGGGGCAGCGGGCGGGCGTGGTCGTGGACAGACACGGACATGGGATCGCTCGTCGAGTTGGATTCAGTCGAAGGGATGCACGAAGAGACCGCTGCGCGGCTTGGGATCGAACCACGTCGACTTGGGCGGCATGATGCCTCCCGCATCGGCGATGGCCATGAGCTCCTCGATCGAGGTCGGAAACATCGCGATCGCCGCGACGGCTTCGCCCGTTCGTACGGCGTGTTCGAGGGCCTGTGTGCCGCGCGACCCGCCGACGAAGTCGAGTCGCGCATCGGTGCGGGGATCCTCGATGCCAAGCACGGGACGCAGCACGTGCTCCTGAAGGAGCGCCACGTCCAGCGCCTCCACGGTGCCGGCGGCGGCGGTCTGCGGCAGCTCAAGCCGCCACCACTGGTCCCCGAGCAGGACCGCGACCGATCCACGCTCAAGCGGCTCCGGAGACTCGACGGCTCGCAACGGTCCGATCTCGGAGAGTTCCCGGCGCAACTCCGCGCTGGAACGCCCCCCGGCGTCGCGCACGAGTCGGTGGTACGGCAGGACCCGGAGCTGGCTGGCAGGTACCAGGAGCGACAGGAAGCGTTCCGCTTCTCCTGGCCCCAACGTCTCGGCGGCGCGGGCGGCGGCGGCGGTGCGATGGTGGCCGTCGGCGATCCACGCCGGTCCCGCGGCCGCGAAGGCGCTGGCGTAGGCCTCGGGGTCGCGCACCGCCCAGACGGTGTGGGTGACGCCGTCGGGGGCCAAGAAGTGGAAGAGCGGGCGCTCGTTGGTGTCGCAGCGGACGAGATCATCCACCGTGGAATCGTCCCGATACGCCAGCAGAACGGGTTCGGTGTGCGCCCGCGTCGCCACGATGTGGCGGGTGCGGTCGTCCTCCTTGTCCGGTCGCGTGCGTTCGTGGCGGCGGATCAGGCCCGATTCGTACTCCGCGACCTCGCAGCAGCCCACCACGCCGATCTGCCGGTGACCCTTCGCGGCCATCCGGTAGACGAACACGGTGGGCGTCGCCTGTCGGCACAGGATGGAGTCGCGACACAGGCGTTCGAGCGCCGCGCGGGCCTGGGCATGGGCCTCGTCGCCGTGCGGATCGGTTCCGGGCGGGAGATCGATCTCCGGTCGCACCACGTGCAGGAAGCTGTATGGGCGCTCAGCCGCCAGCGCCGCGGCCTCCTCCGTCGAGACCGTGTCGTAGGGCACGGAGGCGACCTGGGCGGCCCGGTTGGCGGGAGGGAGAAGGGCGGAGAAGGAGTGGAGCCGAGGCATCTGCGCGTACGAGGGACACGTCGATCGCAAGAGAGTGTATCGGCGACTCAAGCCGGCGGGTCGATCGTCCGAGAATGAAGGCGTTGACCCGCGCGGTCCACCTGGGGAGCGTCGGGTCGAAGGAGCGAATCCATGCCGCTGACCGAGACCATCGCCCCGCGCCCGTCCGCACTCCGCTTCGATCGTCGGCGGAGTCCCCGCTGGGGCGTGCCGGGCACCGCGGTCGCGATCCGGACGGCCGGCGACCGATTCGGACTGGTCCACCGGCTGGAGTCGATCGACTGCAGCGCCTTCGGCATGGGAGCGGAGGTCGCGGAGGCGGTCGCGGTGGGCACGGCGGTTCTCGTCGGTTTCGAATCCGCCCGGTTGGGTCACCGACAGGGCATCGTGTGTCGTTGCGCGCCGTGCGACGGCGGTTACCGGATCGCCATCCGATTCGAGCATCGCAGCGCCGCGTGAGTGTGCGTCTTGCAGCCTTGCGGCTCGTGCGGCCTGTGCGGGCCGCGGGGGATTGAGCCTGGGCCGGGCGCTTCATGGCGCCTTGCAAGCTGCCGAAGTGAATTGCGAGTTGATGGTGGACTCCCGTCCGGGCGACGCATGCCGTCGCCGACGGCGGGGGCCTCGCGGTTCGCCGATCGAAGGGTCGGGGTGCCGGTTTCAGTGCTGGATCCACGGTGGTTCCAGCGGAACGATCGCTGAAGGTAGGCCTGGCATCGGCCGTCCAGCGAGCGATTCCAGCATCGGTTTGTTGCACACAAGGAGTCGACGACATGAAGGCACGCGCCAAACGGGGCTTCACCCTCATCGAAATTCTGATCGTGGTGGTCATTCTCGGCATCCTCGCCGCCATCGTCATCCCGCAGTTCACGGACGCCTCGCAGGAGGCCTCCGAGAGCGCCGTCAAGAGCCAGCTCCAGACGATGCGCAGCCAGGTCGAGCTCTTCCGCGTCAAGAACGGCGGGGCCCTGCCCACCGACATGGACGAGCTCGTGACCGCGGACTACCTCCAGAAGGTGCCCGTGTTCCCGACCGGCTACGACTACAGCTACGACAACGGCACCGGCGAGATCACCGCGTCCTGCCCCACCGGCATCGACTGCACCGATTGGTGAATCGGCGACCGCCGGAACGCTTGAGCTTTCGAGAGCCGGCGCCTCACCGCGCCGGCTCTTCTTCTTTCCTCGCCCTCTGGGCGGCGGCGCTCACCTCGGCCCGCGATCGGACCGATGGTCCATGGGACGGCCGAATGTCTCGGACGTGACTTCGCTGGAGGATCAACGACCATGCGCCAGACCGCTCTGCTCAACTGCCTGCTCGCGACCAACGCCGTGCTGCTCGGGGGCCTGCTCTGGACGCAGGTCGCGGAGCAGCCCTTCGCCGCCAGCGCCGAGGCCGCACCCCAGTCGCGGCCCACGTCGAGCCGGGCGCCCACCGACGTGGTGGACACCAACATGTCCGGCGGCGTTCCCAACGCGGGGCTTCAGCGGCTCGAGATCCTCAAGGAGCTCCAGCGGCTGAGGGCGGTCACCGAGGTGCAGGCGCGAGCGCTCGAGAGCCTGGGGAAGGCCATCGGCTCGGGGAAGATCAAGGTGGAGGTCTCCAACATCGACGACTTCGCGTCGGCGGTGGCTTCGGTTCAGCGCGCCAACGCCGCCGGCGAGCCGCCGGTCGTGCGCCCGGCCGCTCCGGCCGGCACCGCGGGAGCGACGCCGCCGTCCTCGCCCTGATCCCCGCCCCGTAGGAGAACGCGATGTGGAAGCATGAACCGAAGGCCATCCCGTCTCGAGCGATGCGGGACGCCTACACGCTCGTCGAGCTTCTCATCGTCGTGGCCCTGCTCGGACTGGCCGGAGCGCTTCTGGTGCCGCGCCTGGTCGAGCCGGACACGCTTTCGACGCAGGCCGCGGTGCGCCTCATCATCGCCGACCTGACCTTCGCCCAGTCGGACGCCTTGGCCAACCAGGAATTCCGCCGCGTGCAGTTCTACGACGACGGCTCGGGATACTGCATCGTGCGGGTTCCCGAGTCGGGCGTCGATGCGGCATTCGATCCCGACACCGCCGACTACATCAACGATCCCCTGGCGCCGGTCGGACAGTTCGGCGCCTACATCGTCAAGCTCAACGAGGACGGCCGCTTCCAGGGCGTCACGATCGAGTCGGCGTCCTTCGACGGCGGCCAGGACTGGGTCTCCTACGACCCGCTGGGCGGGACGATCGCCACCGGCGGCACGCCGGGCACGGGCGGCGAGATCGTGG
>JAGQOG010000236.1 GCA_020427695.1 Phycisphaerales bacterium | reverse complement strand
GGCCTCGTCGGCATCGGCGTCGTCGGCGTCCATCAGCGCCAGGATGTTCCCCATCAGACTGGTGGTCTTGATCGAGCAGCGCTGCCAGCGCCGGTCCTCCTGGAGAATCGCCCGGAGGCCGTCGGGTCCGCGCAGAGCATCGAGTGGGGGCAGCGCCGCTGCCGACGCGAACACGGTCGGACGCAGTTCAGGCGACGGCACGTGATGTCGAGTGGCGCCCGCGCCGCGGGTCACCTGGATGTAGACCGATCCGTCGGCGAGACCAGCGCTCTCGAGCAGGGCCGTGCAGATGCGAGGCAGCTCCTCCGCGGCGAAGCCCTCGATGCGCGATTGGGCAAGACTGGCGCGAAGCCGGGCGAGGTGCGCCGCCATGCCGACCCCCACGCCACCGAAGAAGCGCACGAGCTCGTACACGCCGTCGCCGAAGAGGAACCCCCGGTCGAGCACGCTGATGGTCGCCTGTTCGGGCGCGACCAGACGACCGTTGAGCCACACCTTCATGGCGGAAGTGTAGGGAACGGCGACGAACGGTGGGCGACGCGGCGCGGGCCCGGCGCTCAGCGTCGGCGCCGGCCTGCGGCCTTGACGAACGCCCGGGCACGACGGGCATCGACGGGCCGATCCCATCGACCGCCGGACTTGATCGAGGAACCCACGATGACCGCGTCGGCATGGGCCAGGAGCGTCGGCAGGGATGCCGCCGTGGCACCGGAGCCGACCATCACCGGCAGGGCGGTCCCGGCGCGGGCGGCGCGGAGATCGTCGATGGCGGTGGCGGCGCCCGTCGTGCGACCCGTGACCACCACCGCGTCGGCACCGCAGAACGCCGCCGCGCCAGCCGTCTCCGCGAGGTTGACGTCGGCCGTCAGGGCATGGCTGCTGTGCTTCTTCTTGATGTCGCAGAAGATGCCGATGCCATCCGCGCCGATGGCGCGGCGGTAGCGGAGGAGCGGCCCCGCGTCGGCCTCGGCGAGGAGTCCCTCGTCGGCCACGCTTGCGAACACGAAACCCTCGGCGCGGATGAACGAGGCTCCCGAGGCATGGGCCACGGCCATGGCCGCACGGTTGGCGCCGGCGAGCACTTGCACCCCGATCGGCACCCGAACCGCGCTTCGCACCGCGGCGACGGCCGCGGTCATGGCGGCCACGATCTCCGGTCCGACGTCGCGGGGCAGGTACGGGACATCGCTCATGTTCTCGACGAGCACGGCATCGAATCCCGCGCGAACGAGCACGGTGGCGTCGCGCACGGCCAGCTCGGCGATCCGGTCCACCGGGTGCCGATGACGCGGTGTGCCCGGCAGTGCGGCGAGATGCACCATGCCGACCAGCGCTCGCGGCGGGAGGTGGTTCACGAGACCGGGCTCCCCGGTTCCGGTCGTTCCTCGACGATGTCGTGGATCCGCAGCATCGTGCATCGAGAGCGCCACCGGTCCACGAACGCCACGTGGTCGGGATCGGCGACGTAGGCCTCGTAGCCGGCGCGATCGGCGAAGCGGAGCACGAGGCCGACGTCGTAGCCGCCATCGACGTTCGCACGCCCGGAGTCGAACGGCGGGCCGCACGCATACGAACGCACCGACGGGATCGGACGAATGACCTGGTCGCACTCGGCCACCAGCGCCGGGGCGTCGGCGGGATCGGACAGCCGCACCAGCACGATGTGCTGGATCGATCCCACGGGCGCGGCCGGCGCCGCACACCCCGCCACCAAGCCCACGATCGAGACCATCAGGTGCGCCAATCGGATGCGCCGTCCATCACTCATGGTGGAGATGGTAACGACCGTGTTGTTGGCGAGCGGAAGTTGGGTGAAATGGCGATTGGGTGCCACGGCCATCTTGGCCGTGCCGAAAACGTCACGCCTCATCGCACGGCCTGGAAGGCCGTGGCACCCGACATCCGTCACCCGACGGCGACGATCCGCATCGACGAAAAACCCCGCCGCGGTGGTGGGCTCCGCGGCGGGGAGGAGGGAAGAGGTGCTGGGAAGCACCTCCCTGCAACTCGACCCGGAGGGCGCCGGGGAGTTGCAGCATGGGTACGGGTGGAAGCGCTCGCGATCGGGCTCGAGTCGTGTCCGTGTTGTCGTCCCTACGCAAAGGGGGGCAGGGGAGAGCGGGCGTGCGGAGCGGCCACCCCGTGTCGAGGCGGGGGGTCGATTGCGGCGTGCTCCATGCCGAATCGACCGTTGCAAGGAGGGTCCATCCACTCGCAGACCGTCACTTTTCTCCAACCGTTTCCGCTCTCCCTGCCGTGTTCGTTCGATGTCCCTCTTGTGTTCTTGAAGGGCCGGGCGACCGTCGGAGGTGGTGGTCGCCCGGCCGGAGGACGCCGGCGGTGCGTGCCGTTCGGCACGCTCGAGCCGAGACTAGCTGCATCCGCTCTGCGAACCGCAATTCAGGCACTTGTAGCACACGCCGTTGCGGACGGTGATCGCGCCGCAGTTGCCGCAGGCCGGCGCATCGCCCATCAGCGCCGCGTTGGCGGTGTCAAGCGACGACGTCTCCGCGGCGATGCGGGTGGTCTGCTCCGTGACGAGAACGCCGCGGATGCTTCGCTCCTGCGAGGTCTGTTCGGCGATGACGGTCGTGTGGGTGGAGCGGGCCGCGGCCGCGCTCGCTGTGCCCGGCGAAGCTTGCCCAGTCGCTGGTCCAACTGCTGGTCCAGTCGCAGGTCCAGTCGGGGAGCCAGCCGTCGGTCCCACCGGGGGTCGTCCATCGGTCTTCGCCGGGGCGGATGGGAGCGAGCGTGAGGCCGGGTCCATCCGCCGATCGGCGGCCATGTCGTTGGCCAGGCTGCCCCAGCCCGACTCCTTCCCGATGTCGTTGCGTGAACGATCCGTTGGTCGCGTCAGGTCTTGCCACGCTCTGTCCTCCTTGACACTGGCGTCGTCGTCCGTGCTGTTCGTCATGCGGGCAGGCGCATTCGCCTCGCGGTAGCCCGCGATGAACCGCATGCCGAGCCAGCGGAAGATGTAGTCCACCAGGCTCTTCGCGAAGGGAATCTCCGCGTTGGTGGTCATGCCCATCGGCTCGAAGCGCTGGTGGGCGAACTTGGTCACGAGGCTCGTCAACGGGACGCCGTACTGGAGCGCCACGCTGATGGCCGTGCCGAGGCTGTCCATCAGGCCGCCGATCGTGGAGCCTTCCTTGGCCATCGTGATGAACAGCTCGCCGGGCTTGCCGTCCTCGTACAGGCCCACGACGAGGTATCCCTCGTGGCCGGCGACATTGAACTTGTGGGTGATGCTGCGCCGCGTGTCGCGCAGGCGCCGTCGCATCGGGCGCTCGATGATCCGCTCCACGATGCGCTCGACCTGTTGCGGGACCTCGTCGGCGTCGTCGAGCTCCATCTCCGCAAGGTCCGAACTGGCGGAACGGGCCGCGGCGATCGCGTGTGCCGCTTCCGCCACTTCGCCGGTAACCTCGTCGAGCGCCGCCTCGACCGCGTCCTCGTCGACGTCGTCGTCGTCGGTTGCGTCCGACTTCGTGTTCAGCGGCTGGCTGAGCTTGCAGCCGTCGCGGTAGAGTGCGTTGGCCTTGAGGCCCAGCTCCCAGCTCAACCGGTAGGCGGCGCCGATCTCGTCCACGGTGGCGTCGGCGGGGAAGTTGATGGTCTTGCTGATCGCACCGGAGATGAACGGCTGCGCCGCCGCCATCATCTGGATGTGTCCCGACGGGGCGATGAAGCGCGTGCTGAGGGGCCCGCACTTGTTGGCGCAGTCGAAGACCGGCAGGTGCTCGTCGCGCAGGTGCGGCGCCCCCTCGACGGTCTGCGTGCCGCACACCACGCGGCACAAGGCATCGATCTGCCGGCGGGTCAGCCCAAGGGCCCGCAGCCCGTTGAACGACGTGTCGGCCTTGGCCGCGGCGGCGTCGAGGCCAAGTCCCTTGAGCACATGCTCGGGCATCGACCATGCGGAGAACGCGAACGCGAGGTCGAAGACCTTCGGCAGGTGGTTCTCGAGCTCCAGGAGCTCCTCCGCGCGGTAGCCCTTGGCCTCGAGGAACTGGCGGAAGGTGCCGCGGGCGCCGGCGGCGGGAAGTCGGCCGTCCGCATCCGGCAGGGGCACGTCCACCGTGAGCGCGCCCATCACGTGGCGGAGAATGTCGTCCACCTGCCTCGGCTCGTATCCGAGCGCCTTGAGCGCGGGGCGGAGCGACTGGTTGGCGATCTTGAAGTAGCCCCCGCCGGCGAGCTTCTTGAACTTCGTGAGCGCGAAGTCGGGCTCGACGCCGGTGGTGTCGCAGTCCATGAGCAGGCCGATCGTGCCGGTCGGGGCGATCACCGTGGTCTGGGCATTGCGATAGCCGTGCTTCTCGCCCAGGTGCAGGGCGCGGTCCCACGACTCGACCGAAGCGTCGAGGATCTCGTCGGCGTTGACGATGCCGACCCGCGCGGACGCGACGCCCGCGTTGGATCGGAACATGCGGAAGATGGCGTGGTCGATCGGCACCGGTCGGATGCTGAGCGCCTCGTAGGCGTCCGACTCCCGTGCCACCCCTCGCGCCGCCCGACGATGGTTGCGCACCACGCGCAGCATGTCCTCGCGATTGGACTCGTAGCCCGCGAAGGGGCCGTGCTCCGCCGCCATCTCGGCGCTGGTGGCGTAGGCGCGGCCGGTCAGGATGGCCGTCAGCGCGCCGCAGAGTGCCCGGCCCTCGTCGCTGTCGTAGGGGACGCCGGCCTGCATGAGCAGGGCGCCGAGGTTGGCGTAGCCGAGACCGAGCGTCCGGTAGCGCCAACTCAGGTCGGCGATCTCCTGCGACGGGAAGCTCGCCATGAGCACCGAGATCTCGAGCACGACGGTCCAGAGACGGATCGCGTGCTCGTAGCGCTCCACGTCGAAGCGGCGCGACTCGGGATCGTGGAACTTGAGCAGGTTGATCGACGCGAGATTGCACGCCGTGTTGTCGAGGAACATGTACTCCGAGCACGGGTTGCTCGCGTTGATGCGGCCGCTCGCGGGGCACGTGTGCCACTCGTTGATCGTCGAGTCGTACTGGACGCCCGGATCCGCGCAGCGCCACGCGGAGAAGCAGATCCGGTTCCAGAGGTCGCGGGCCTTGACCGTGCGGGCGACGGCGCCGTCGGTGCGGCGGATCAGGTGCCAGTCGCCGTCCGCCTCCACGGCCTCGAGGAAGTCGTTCGTGAGCCGGACCGAGTTGTTGGAGTTCTGGCCGCTGACCGTGTAGTACGCCTCGCCGTTGAAGTCGTAGTCGAGCTTGAGGCCCAGGCTCTCGGCGAGCTCGCGCTGCTCGGGGCCGAGATGCTTCATGCCCTCGACCAGCGCCGCGACCTTGACCTCCTCGCGGACCTTCCAGTTCACGAACGATTCGATGTCGGGGTGGTCCACGTCGAGACACACCATCTTCGCGGCCCGCCGCGTGGTGCCGCCGCTCTTGATCGCGCCGGCGGCGCGGTCGCCGATCTTGAGGAAGCTCATCAGCCCGGAGCTCTTGCCGCCGCCCGAGAGCGGCTCGTCCTCGCCGCGAAGCGCGGAGAAGTTGGTGCCCGTGCCCGAGCCGTACTTGAAGAGCCGGGCTTCGCGCACCCAGAGGTCCATGATGCCGCCCGTTCCCACCAGATCGTCGCGCACCGACTGGATGAAGCAGGCGTGCGGCTGCGGGTGGGTGTAGGCGTCCTTGGCGAGCGAGGAACGTCCCGAGCGGTGGTCGGCAATCCAGTGGCCCTGGGCCGGACCGCTGATGCCGTACGCCCAGTTGAGTCCGGTGTTGAACCACTGCGGGCTGTTGGGGGCCGCCATCTGGTTGAGCAGCATGTAGGACAGCTCGTCGTAGAACGCCTGCGCGTCCTTCTTGCTGTCGAAGTACCCGTGCTTCTGCCCCCAGTGCCGCCAGCAGCCGACGAGTCGATGGACCACTTGGCGCACGGACCGCTCGGGACCGGTGACCGGCGCCCCCTGGGCATCGCGCACCGGATTCCCGTCGGCGTCGACCTGTGGCACCCCCGCCTTGCGGAAGTACTTGCTCACCACGATGTCGGTCGCGAGCTGGCTCCAAGCGGCGGGAATCTCCGCGTCCTTCATCTCGAACACGACGGAGCCGTCGGCGTTCGTGATTCGGGAGGAGCGGCGGGCCCACTGCACGCTCTCGAACACGTTCTGTCCGGCGGTGGTGAACTTCCTGGTGATCTTCATGGGGAGACGTCCATCTGCTGGCATCTGCTGGTGCGCCGTCTTCGTGGACGACGGAGGAAGCGATTGGGCAGGGCATCGAGGCCCTGCGACCCCGATGCGCCGGCTCGAGTCAGGGAGTGGCTGGTTCGGTCCGACAGCCGTTCAGGCTGTCCACCATCGGAAGGGTCAATCCCGCCTGATCCTGGTACTTGCCGTTCTTGTCCGCGTAGCTCATGGCACACACGCGGTCCGCCTTCACGAACACCATTTGGGCGATGCCCTCGTTGGCGTAGATGCGTGCGGGAAGGGGCGTGGTGTTGCTGATCTCGATCGTCACCCGGCCGCGCCATTCGGGCTCGAGGGGAGTGACGTTCACGATGATGCCGCAACGGGCATAGGTGGACTTGCCGACGCAGATCGCAAGCACATCCCGCGGAACGCGGAAGACCTCGACGGTCTCCGCGAGCGCGAACGAGTTCGGCGGGATGATGATGTGGTCGCGCCCGGTGTCGCGCGTATCGACGCTGATGAACAGGTCCGGTGTGAACGACTTCGGATCCACCACCGCGGCGCCGCCGCTGGTGGCGTTGGTGAAGATCTTGAACTTCGTCCCGACCCGAACGTCGTAGCCGTAGCTCGAGACGCCGTAGGAGATGATGCCGGGACGCTTGACGTTCTCCTCGAACGGCTCGATGCCGACGAGCTCTCGGATCTGGCTGTCGCACAGCACGCCCATGCCCTGTTCCTTTCCGGTCTTCCCAGCGCCAAATCCGCGGCTCGCGCGGCGCCGGTCTGCTCTCGGTTGCCGGTCGCCCGTACGGCCCACCTGCCCGTTCCGTCCCGACTCGGCGCACCCGACCTCCCAAAGACGTTGGGAGACGCTTGGAGACGCCGGCCCCTGTCGACCCTGTCGGAACCCGTTCAAAAACCAAACCCCGTTCAAAAACCAAACCCCATTCAAAAACCAAACAAGGCCACCCGCCGCCATCGCCGTCTCACACGTTCAGTTGGAGGCCGGCGGAGCACCATCCGGTTGCGAACCGCCGTTCAATCCAGCGCCCTCAGAACCGAACCACATCGGGAGCGAAACGGTCGATCGAAGGGCATGCTACCCCAAGCCATTGTGTCTTCAAGGAAAGACATCGCAGAATCTTGTGTTTTTCACGTCCTCTGATCTAAGCCCAAGCACGTGATCAGGTTAGCGTCCCGGCGGCGGTTGCCAAACCGTCAAGGTCTGGTGTGGAAAACCTGTGCCGACCGGTCGCGGGCCACAACATCTGGGGGACCCCGTCGGGGCGGTTCGGGGGCGGGGAATCGCCATCCCCGCGAGGACCGTGGCGTAGACTCTGCGGCGTGGGACTCGCACCCGCGGCCTTCCGACTTCCTCCCATCCCACCTCCAGGAACAGGTCTCCCGGCGGCACGACTCGACCGACGGCCCGGCGGACGGAATCCACCCATGCTCGACACCTCGCCGCTGCTCCACGATCTGACGCCGGCGCAGCGCGAGGCGGTCGCGCACGTGGATGGCCCGCTCCTGGTGCTCGCGGGTCCCGGGTCGGGGAAGACCCGCGTCATCACGCGCCGGGTTGCCTATCTCGTCGGCCAGGGAATCCCTGCCTGGAGCATCCTGGCCGTCACCTTCACCAACAAGGCCGCCGGGGAGATGCGCGACCGGATCGATGCGCTTCTGCCTCCCGACCTGCCCGGGCGCCGCGGACTGACGGTCAGCACCTTCCACGCGCTGTGTGCTCGCCTCCTGCGCCGGTACGCGGCGGAGGCGGGCCTCGATCCGGGCTTCGTGATCTACGACACGACCGACCAGCGCGACGCCATCAAGCGAGCCGTGGTGGATGCGGGGCTGGACAGCGCCCAGTTTTCGCCGGGCAATGTGGCGGCGACCATCAGCAAGGCGAAGAACGCGCTGCTCGACGCGGCGGCGTTCGCGGCCGAGGCGACCGATTTCAGTGCCCGCATGATGGCCCGCGTGTACACCGCATACGAGCGGGTGCTGGCCGCGAATCGCGCCGTCGACTTCGACGATCTGCTCCTGCGCACGGCGCGCCTGCTGCGCTCGCGCTGCGATGTGCTCGCCCAGCTTCAGGAGCGCTACCGCTACCTGCTGATCGACGAGTACCAGGACACGAACCACGCCCAGTTCCTGATCGCGAATGCGATCGCCGGTCCGCCGTCCACCGGCTCGAACATCTGCGTGGTGGGGGATCCCGACCAGTCGATCTACGGTTGGCGCGGCGCCGATCTTCGCAACATCCTCGAGTTCGAGGAGCACCACCCGCAGGCGCGGGTCATCCCGTTGGGCGAGAACTTCCGCTCGACCGGCCACATTGTGGAGGCGTCCGCGGCGCTGATCGCCTGCAATGTGCGGCGCAAGGAGAAGGAGCTCTTCACGAGTCTCGAGGCGGGCGAGCCGGTGTCCGCGATCGTCTGCCAGGACGAGGTGCACGAAGCGGAGCAGGTGGTCGAGCGGTTCCGCGCCTTGGAGGAGTCCGGCGTTCCGTACCGCGAGATGGCGGTTCTCTACCGCATGAACGCCCTGAGCCGGGTGATCGAGGCGGCATTGCGCGACGCCCAGGTTCCCTACGTGGTGGCCCGGGGCACGGCGTTCTACGACCGCAAGGAGATTCGCGACGCGCTCGCCTGCCTGCGGCTGCTCCTGAATCCCGCCGACGAAATCGCCCTGCAGCGGGTCGTTTCCACGCCGCCGCGCGGCATCGGGGCGACCACGATGGAGAAGCTCCGGCTGCACGCGGTGCACACGCAGGTCACGCTCTTCGAGGCGATGCGGGTCGCGGGGACGATCGACTCGCTCGGCGCCCGTGCGCGGAAGGCGATCGCAGAGTTCGTCGGGCTGATCGAAGGATTGCGGGCGGAGGCGTTCGAGACGTCGTGGAGCGCCGGGCCGTCCGATCTCGCGGCCTATGTGGCGCGGGTGATTCGCGCGTCGGGACTCGAAGCGCACCATGCGAAGGACGCCAGCGACGAGGGCGTCGATCGAATCGCCAACCTGGGCGAACTGGTCAGTGCCGCCGCCACCTTCCGCCTGCCCGACGCGGACGACGATCCGCTCGGCCAGGACGAGGAGCAGCCGGGGTCGGCGCCGCTGCGGCTCGATGGCCTGCTGGCGGCGTTCCTCGAGTCGGTGGCCCTGGTGAGCGACGCGGACGCGATCGATCCCGAGCGCGGTGCCGTGACCCTCATGACCCTGCACGCCGCGAAGGGGTTGGAGTACGACGCGGTGGCCATCATCGGTCTCGAGCAGGGAACGCTGCCGCACCAGCGCGGTCTCGAGAGCGATCACGAGCTCGAGGAGGAGCGGCGCCTGTGCTACGTGGGCATGACCCGTGCCCGGCGACATCTCCTGATGACTCGAACGGAGGTCCGCACGGTGCGCGGGATGACCGAACGGAGGATCCCGAGCCAGTTCCTGTCGGAGCTTCCGGCCGGGGCGGTTCGCATGTCCGGCCGCGCCGCCGGCGGGTTCGGCCGCGACGGTTCGACGTG
>JAGQOG010000235.1 GCA_020427695.1 Phycisphaerales bacterium | reverse complement strand
TCGGCGCGATCGTGGTGCAGAGCCCGAAGATCATGCCCGCGTTGAAGAGACATGAGCCGATGCAGTTGCCCACCGCGAGGTCCGCCTCGCCGGCGCGCACGGCGATGATCGACGTGATCAGTTCGGGAAGCGTCGTGCCGACCGCGACGATGGTGATGCCGATCACCCGGTCGGACACGCCGAGGGCCTTGGCGACCTCGACCGCCGAATCAGCTGCGAGGCTGCCGCCCGCTCCGAGCAGGACGATGCCGGCCACGATCCCGAGAAGGAGCAGCCGGAGCGGTCGACGGTGGGCCTGCGCGGTGACGGACTCCACCGCGACGTTGCCGAGCTCCTCGTCGGGACGCTTGGGCCGCAGCGACGCCACGATGGTCCAGACGGTGTAGACCGCGAACGCGGACAGGAGCATCGCCCCCTTGGGACGGGAGTAGAACGCCTCGGCGGGGGAGGGCAAGACCCCCGCGAGCGCCATGCCTCCCAGCATCGCGATCAGGAGCGGCAGCTCGAGACGGATGAGCGTGGAGCGCACCGTCAGTGGCCGAATGAGTGCCGCCACGCCGAGCACCAGGCCCAGGTTCGACACGTTGGATCCCACCACGTTGCCAAGGACCAGGTCCCCGTTTCCCTTGATGGCGGCCGAAAGGTTCAGCGCCAGCTCCGGCGCCGACGTGCCCCACGCCACGATGGTCAATCCGACGAGGAGCTTGGATGCCCCGAAGCGCGAGGCCAGCTCCGTGGCCGACGCCACGAGCACGCGCCCGCCGGCGAGCAGAAGGAGAATGCCCAGGGCGAACAGCCCGGCGCTCAGCATGGGGGAGATCGTACGACTCCAGCCTCCGAGGCGCAACGTCCGGCCGTCGCGGAGCACGAGTCGACTGGTAGAGTTGCCCCATGTCCCATCCGAACCGACGCGCGTTCCTGGTGGCCGCCGCGGCACTCGCCGCCTTCGCCGACCAGGCCCGCTCCATGGCCCAGGCTCCGAAGCGGGAGGGCGCGTCTGCCGCGACGCTCGAGGCGATCGAGCAGGCGGAGACCCTGATCGGCGTGTCGTTCAGTGCCCGGGAGCGCGAGCAGCTCGCCCGCACGCTCGGCGAGCAGCGTGCGATCCTGGCCGCGCGCCGCAGCCGGGGGTGGCTGCCGAACACGCTGGCCCCCGCGACGACCTTCGATCCGCGGCTCCCGGGCACGCCCACGCTCCGCTCCACGCCCGACGGCGATCCCGGTGCGCTGCCGAACAGCGGATGGCCGCTTCCCGGCGACGAGTCGGACGTTGCCTTCGCGCCGGCCTGGGTGCAGGCGCGGTGGATCCGCGACGGCGCGATCAGCAGCGCTGCGCTCACCGATCTCAGCCTGAAGCGGCTCCAGGAGGCCGATCCTCGACTTCATTGCGTGATCACGCTGACCGAGAACCTGGCCCGCCGCCAAGCGGACGCTGCCGATCGGGACGCGGCCGCGGGTCGCTGGCATGGGCCGCTCCACGGCGTGCCGTGGGGATGCAAGGACATCATCGACACCGCGGACATCCGGACCACTTGGGGCGCCGAGCCGTGGCGCGACCGCGTGCCGGCGCGCGATGCCGAGGTCGTCGCGCGCCTGCACGCCAGCGGTGCCGTCATGGTGGCGAAGCTCGCGGTCGGCGCCCTGGCCTACGGCGACATCTGGTTCGGCGGCAAGTCGCGCAATCCCTGGGATCCCGAGCGCGGTTCGAGCGGCAGCAGCGCCGGCTCCGCGTCGGCCACCGCCGCCGGACTCGTCGGCTTCAGTCTCGGCACCGAGACGCTGGGATCGATCGTCTCCCCATCCATGGAATGCGGCACCGTCGGGCTGCGTCCGACCTTCGGCCGCGTTGCTCGCACGGGTTGCATGGCGCTCTGCTGGTCGCTGGACAAGATCGGCGCCATCTGCCGGGATTCGCGCGACGCGGCGCTCGTCCTTTCGATCATCAACGGCAGCGATGACAGCGACCCGTCCTCGATCGACGAGCCGTTCGTCGGCGATCCCGGCGCTCCGGTCGATGGCCTCCGCCTCGGGATCGTGCCGGCATGGATGAGCGACGGGCCGACGATCGACTTGGACCGGGCCACGATCGAGCGTCTCCGCCACCGCGGCGCGGTGCTGGTCGAACGTGCCGT
>JAGQOG010000234.1 GCA_020427695.1 Phycisphaerales bacterium | reverse complement strand
GACGGGTCCGCGCACGCCGGTCGTGGCGGGCTACGAGTCGTTCCGGGAGATCGCCCGCGGCGGCCAGGGGGTGATCTACTCCGCGATCCAGGCTTCGACGCGGAGGCTGGTGGCGATCAAGGTGCTCCTGGACGGGTCCTGGTCTTCCGTGGCGACGCAGCAACGCTTCGAGCGCGAGATCGAGCTGGTGGCGAGCCTCGAGCATCCCGGCATCGTTCGGGTCTACGACAGCGGCCGCACCGAGGACGGCCGGCTCTGCCTGATCATGGAGCTGGTCGAGGGCGATCCGCTCGATCGGCATGCGCGGCGGCGGCGCGAGTCGGCCGACCACAACGAGGACATCGAGGAGACGGCGACGCTCTTCGCCGCCATCGCGGACGCGGTGCAGGCCGCACATCAGCGGGGCGTCATCCACCGCGACCTCAAGCCGAGCAACGTGCTGGTGAACGAGCGGAACGCGCCGCGTGTCCTCGACTTCGGCTTGGCCCGGGCGCTCGTGCCCGAGGGGCTCGACCCGCACCGGCCCACCGTGAGTCGTTCGGGCCAGTTCCTCGGCTCCGTGCCGTGGGCGAGCCCCGAGCAGGTGGCGGGAACGCCCGACGCCATGGACGTTCGGACGGACGTCTACGCGATCGGCGTGATGCTGCACGAGGCGCTCACCGGGGCGTTTCCCTACCGGGTGGACGGTTCGATCGCCGAGACCCTGCGGAACATCGTCGAGTCGGAGCCGTCGCGCCCCGGCGCCGTGCGGCGCGCCATCCCGGCGGACCTGGATGCGATCGTCGGATCGTGTCTGGCGAAGGACCCCGGGCGCCGCTACCAGTCCGCCGCGGAGTTGGCCGCCGACCTGCGCTCGTTCCTCGGCGGAGAAGCGATCCGCGCCCGGCGCGACTCCGCTTGGCGCAGCATGGGACGCACGCTCGGTCGCTACCGGCGGGCGAGCATCGCGTCGGTGGTGGCCTCCGTCGCCCTCCTGGCCATCGCGGCGGTGGCGTGGCGGCAGGCCTCGATCGCGGAGCAGGAGCGGGCGGTTGCGCAGGAACGCTTCGACCAGGTTCGGGCCGTGGCCAACAGTCTCCTGTTCGAGCTGCACGATGCGATCGAACCGCTGGCCGGATCGCGAGGAGCGCGGGAGCAGCTGGTGACCACCGCCCTGACGTACCTGCGTGCCCTCCAACCCGACGCCGGCGACGATCCGGACTTCGCCGCCGAGCTGGCCGCCGCCTACGAGCGCGTCGGCGACATCGAAGGCAATCCCCACCAGCCGAACCTGGGCCACATCGTCAATGCCTTGGCGTCCTATCGCGAGGCGCTCGCCCTGCGGAGACGGATCGCCGACCAACGCCCCGACGATCCGCAGGCGCTCCGGAGCCTGGCTCGCACGTTGAACCTGACGGGCGATGTGATTCTGTGGACGGGCGACACCGGCGGCGCGCTCGCCGCGTATCGCGAGGCCGCGGAGGTGCTCGATCGTGCCCTGCGCATGGATGCCACGGAACGGGGCATCCAGCGGGAGCTCCTCGCCAACCTGAGCAAGACCGGCGATGTGCTGTCGGATCGCCACGAACCGGAGCAGTCGCTCGAGTCGCTCCGTCGTGCCCTCGTCGTCGCCCAGAAGCTCGCCGAGGATCCGTCGAGCCCGCGCGATCAAGTGAACCTGTGCGTGTCGCACAGCAAGATCTCGTTCGTTCTGCTTTCGGCGGGAGAGACCGCCTCGGCGCTCGACCATGCCCGCCAGGCCGTGTCCGTTGCCCAACGGGTGGCGGAGGCGGAGCCGGACAACGCCTCCTATGCCCGCAACTGGAGCGTCCAGTTGAACCAGCTTGCCGCCGTGCTGGTGGCGTCGGGGCAACTCGAAGAGGCGCGTCGGCATCTCGAGGTGTCGCTGGGCATCGTGCAGCGGCTTCGATCGGCGGATCTCGACGAGCCGCTCCTGGCCAGCGACGAGGCGTACACGTTGAACAAGCTCGGGGAGGTCGGCTTGGCGGACGATCGCCCGGCGGAGGCGCGCGGGTGGTTTGTGCAGGCGTTGGATCTGCGTCGCCAGCTCGCCGAGCGCGACCCTGCGAACGCGGCGTTTCGGCGCGCCTACGGCGTCGCCATGTCGCTCGTCTCGGCGGCCGAGCAGGCGTTGGCTGCGGACACCACCCGGTCGCTCGACGATCGCATCGCCGACCTTGCGTCGGCGGAATCCCGGATGGTCGGAGCGGCCGAGGTGTTCGAGGGCATGCAGGCCGCCGGCACGCTGATCAAGTCGGACGCGGAACTCCCCGCCACGTGTCGCAGCCAGGCTCGCCAGTGCGCCGAACGGCGCGCAGCGCTCGCCGCCAGCGCGGCCGCCCCCGGCGATACAGTGGGGCCGTGACCAACGACCCCGCCTGGACCATTCGCCAGATCGGCTACGACCCCGCGACCAACAAGGCGTACGAGGGCTTGTTCACGCTGGGGTCGGGCGCCCTGCACCTGCGGGGAAGCTGGGAGGAGCCGCTCGCGGCCGAGCCGCAGGACGCCGCCTACGAGCGCCGGCCGGCGAACGTGTCGGCCGAGACGATGCGCCACCCGATCTCCAAGTGGGGCACGTTCGTGCCGGGCGTCTACGACGCGCATCCGTTGCTGGGCCGCGAGCTCGTGAACCTCCCGTGGTGTGCGGGCGCGATCGTCGAGGTGGACGGCGAGCGATTGGACATGGGTACGGTCGAGGTCCGGTCGTCGGAACGCACACTGGACCTGCGAACGGCCGTCCTCTCGCGCCGCACCACCTGGCGCACGCGCGGGGGCGCGACGGTCGAGATCGAGGCGGAACGGTTCGTCAGCGCCGTGCGCCGGCGACTGGTCGTCCAGTCGCTCGGCATCGCCGTGGACCGCTCGGCGTCCGTGGTGGTGCGGATGCCGATCGACGCCGGCGTGCGCACAAACGGATACGACCACTTCGCCTCGGTCGAGCCGGGCCGCGGGAGCGGAGCGTCGAGCCGATTGGCCGTGCGACTGCATTCCGGCCGGACGATCGAAGTCGTCACCCGGGCATGGTCCGGCCCGGGACCGGAGTGGACCGACGGCATCGGTCCGCGGGCGACCTGGCGCGCGGCCACGGCGACGCTCGGCCCCGGACAACGCCTCGACGTCGAACGCCGCACCGTCGTGACCACCGCCCTCGATGGGCAACTCCGCACGGATCCGGCCTCGAGCCTGGCGGCCCTCGATCCCGCGATCGCGGCCGCCGCGCTGCGAGCGGAGCACGAGCGGTGCTGGGCGGACCGGTGGATGCGTCACGATGTCGCGATCGACGGGCCGGTCGAGGATCAGCGCGCGATCCGCGCCGCGATCTTCCATCTGCTGCGGGCGCACCCCGGCGTCGAGGCGCCGCTTTCGATCGACGCCAAGGGGTACGCGGGAGAGGCGTACTGGGGCCGGTTCTTCTGGGACAGCGAGATCGAGCTGCTGCCGTTCTACCTCTACACGGATCCGGCGCTGGCGGCATCGCTCCTGCGGTTTCGGATCGCGACGCTCGACGCCGCGCGGGCCAACGCCAGGCGCTACGGCCTTCGGGGGGCGCGGTATCCCTGGGAAGCGGACGAGACGGGGCGCGAGTGCTGTGCGGCATGGATCTATGCGGATCACGAGATTCACGTGTCGCCCGATGTCGTGCTTGGTCTCGCGCACCACGCCGCGGCCACGGGCAGCGACGCGCTCCTGAAGGCGGGGGGCGCCATGGCGGTGGGCGAGGTCGCCCGCTTCCTGTCCGACCGGTGCGAACGGTTGCCCGGCGGCACCTGCGCGCTCCTCGGCGTCATGGGTCCGGACGAGTACACGCCGATCGTCCACAACGACGCCTACACCAACGCGGTCGCCGCGGAGGCGATGCGCGAGGCCGCGCGGCTTGGAGCCGATGCGGGCATCGACGAGAGGGAGGCCGAGGAGCTCCGCCGGGCTGCGGAGGCGCTTCCGATCCCGCGCTGCATGACGGACGCGTCGTTGATCCTCCAGTGCGAGGGCTTCGATCGATTGCCCGATCCCGACTTCGCCCGCACCTGGCCGGACATCGCGCGGCCGTACGCGCAAGGCGTGCCGCAGGAGTGGCTCTTTCGAACCCGCGCCATCAAGCAGGCCGCGGTGATCAAGCTGATGGAGCTCATGCCGGCACGCTTCAACCGCACCGAGTTCGAGCGGGCATGGGCGTACTACGTGCCCACCACCACGCACGACAGTTCGCTCTCGCCGGCGCCCCATGCGATCGTGGCGGCGCGGATGGGCCGGCACGAGGACGCATACGCGTACTTTCGCCGGCTCGCGGCCATCGACTTCGACCCCGCACACGGCGGTGCCGCGGAAGGCATCCACATCGCCGCCGCGGCCGGCGTCTGGCGTGTGGCGGTCATGGGATTCGCGGGTCTCCTTCCCGCCACGGAGGGGGACCGGCTCACCTTCGAGCCGCGCCTGCCGTCCGCCTGGCGTTCGATCTCGTTTCGCGTGTGTTGGCGCGGTTCGATCCTGGCGATCACACTGCGACCGGGCGGCTTCGAGGCGGCGCACCTGGACGGCCCGGGCCTTCCCATCGCGGTGGGAGGGATGCAGACGACGGTGCAGCGGGGCGCGAAGGTCGTCGGCTCGACCGACGCCTGCTGACCACGGCGGGCCACCGCCCGCCGTCCTCAGAAGTCGTCGGCAGCGCCGGCGTCGGGCTCCCGCAGCCACCGCAGGCACTCGTCCAGGAGCAAGGCGCCCGCAGCGCCATCGTGATCGAGCGTCGACACCAGCACCGTGCCGGCGCCGAGACGCATCGCGAACAACACGTCCTGCACGTTCACCCGCTCGTCGGCATCATGGGTGAAGAGCAGCCGGATGAACGGCTCGACCGTGTCCTCGATGCCCATCTCCCGCACCGGAACGGACCGAATCCATCGACGCGAGAGATCGAGATCGAGGCCGTCGAACACCCACTCGGAGCCGTACCGCGCCAGCGGGCCCGCGTCGCGCAGGAACGGACTCTGACCCCAGCGATGCGTTGGTCGCAGAGGCGGCCAGGCGTCGTCGTCGCCGCGCGGGAGCAGGAGTGCTCGACCACCGCGCTCGATCCAGTCGCGCATCCGATCCGTGAGGCGGGCACACACCGCGATCGATGCGCCCACCAAGGCGTCCTCGCCGATCGCCGGGGCCTCCGGCAGCAGGAGCGCGGGATCAGGTGGGCACGCCTTCCAGGACCGCATCGGCAGGCCCCAGCCGCTGCTGTACCGCTGCTCCTCGAAGAGCGTCGCGGCGGCACGCGCGGGCTCGTGGACCACGCGCACCACACCCGTCGGCAACGCGCCCGGCGAGGGCAGCGCCCAGATCGTCCACGCGTTCGGCTCTGCACCCTCGAGCCGCGCAGACACCTGCAGCGGTGTCGGGGCAGTCGCCGTCGGCATCGCCAACGGCAGCGTCGCCCACGCGACCTCGCCCGGGGGCACGGCGATCGGACGCGCGATCGGCGCCATGCCGGCGGGATCCGACAGGGACACCAGGAGATCGCCTTCGATCGTGTTGGCGGAGAAGTTGCTCACGCCGATGCGGCACTCGACCGTCGTGCCCGACCGGAAGCCCGTTCGCTCCTCCGGTGTCTCGAGCAGCAGGATCGCCGGAGCCAGGAACGCCCGCGTGGCCTTCGTCTCGAACCGCCAGCGGTCGAGGTCGTCCATGAAGCCGCAAGGACACGCCATCACGTCGCGCAGGTGGTTCGTGACGATGCCCGCCCGCGTCGCCGACCAGCGGAAGCGTTCGAACTGACGCTTCCTTCCGTTGAGGTTCCAGCGGTCGGCGCGTTGGCGGAACGTCCCGAACGCGTCGTCGCCGAACCGTTCCCCGAGCCTCTGCCGGGTGGCGACGGCATCGTCGAGGCACGCCGGCGCCCACCACGGGCGCGGTTCGCCAAGGCGAGCGCGGAGCGCCGACGTCTCGGGCCAGGAGACGTACATCACCGACTCGCCCATGACGAACGGCTTCGGCGGCCGCCCCGAACGGGTCGCCTCGAGGTCGTCGAGGTAGGGGCCCCAGCGTCCGCTGCTCTCGTAGGTGTGCTCGTCGTCAAGATCGCTTCCCTGGCCTTCCGCCCAGTGCAGGAACCCGGTTTGGACCTGCTTCAGGATCCGTGGCAGGCGTGCGCTCGCCTCCGCCCACCACCAGCGGGCGAGCTCGGGATGGAAGCGCTCGTGCTCGCAGGTGCCGCTCACGATCACCACGCTCGGGTGATTGCGGTCGCGCCGGAAGAAGCGGTCGAACTGCCGGCGATAGGTGGCGAGGAGCGCGTCATCCATCGGCGCCTTCCACACGGGATGCTCCTGCCAGAGGAGCATGCCCGTTTCGTCCGCGATGTCGTAGAGCCAGCGCGGCGCATACCACATGCAGAGGCAGACGAGGTTGAATCCCATCGTCCGCAGATGGGCGAACCGGGCGCGAACCTCTTCCGGCGTGGGGGCGGGAGCGATGTGACGGGGCTCGTGGCCCCAGTCGAGCACGCCGCTCAGAAAGAGGGGATGGCCGTTGAGCAGGATTCGCATCCCGTCCGCACCACCCGCCTCGACGGAGCGAAAGCCGAACCGCACACGGACGTGGTCGCTGGCACGCTCCGAGGCATCGAGCAGCCGGACCTCGGCCGTGTACAGTTCCGGCGCCTCGGGCGACCACCGGCGCGGGTGGGGCACCACGAGATGGGCCGCGATCCTCGTGTCGCCGGCATCGACGGTCATGTCGACTCGGGAGGCGACTCGGCCGTCCGGATCGAACACGACGGCCTCGAGCCGACCTCGCGCGACATGCGCCTCGAGCAGCGCGTCGATTGCGACACCGCCCGCGTGCGGATCGGCGTCGATGCCCACGCCGTCGGGCTGGAAGGCCAATGCCCCCGTGCGCCGGAGGCCGATACCCTGCCACAGCCCGGCGTGCTGCGCGCTCAGCACGTCGTGGAATCCCTTCGTGGGGTGGCCCGACTGCACCGGTGCCCCGTCGATCTCGCGCACGGCATCCGGTTGCACGCGGTCCACCAGCAGGGACAGTTCGAACGGCCTTCCGTGACGCGCGACGTCGGTCAACTCGAACGCCACCGGCACCCAGTCGCCGGTCCAGCCGCCAACGAGCCTGCGGTCGGCGAACACCGTCGCCGCCGTCGCCACCGCGTCGAGATCGAGCCAAAGGCGATCGTTGGGGCTCAGCGGCGAACCGGGGCGCACGGAGGCGCGGTACCAGCACGACCCGACTCCCGTCCAGCGGCCAGGCGCGTTGGGGCGTCCGATCGGGCCGCGGTCGGGGAAGACGACCTGCCACGGCGACGGCACGACGATCGTGCTCCAGCCGGTGGCCGGCAGAGCGGTCGGATCGTCCTCGCCGTCGGCGGGTCGAATGGACCAGGGGCCCGCGAGCGACAGGCGCGTCGTGGCATGGTCCGGCCAGGAGAAGGGACCGGGTGCTCCGTGCGAGGCACTCACGTCCCGCAGCATCGCCGACGCCGTCCGGGGCCGCAACGGCGAGGGATCGCGCGGTGGACGGGTGTCCGAACCGGAGCCGGTGCTACGCTCCGCAGCGTCCCCTTGAGCAACCGGCCCGCCATCCTCTGCGAACGCTCGACCTGGATCGTGCTCGACAAGCCGGTCGGATGGCACACCGTCGAGTCGGGACGAACGGACGGGGCACCGTCCGTCGAGCGGTGGTTGCGCGAGCAGCGCCCCGATGTCGCGGCGCTCGAGGAGTGCGGACTGGTTCA
Organism: Phycisphaerales bacterium; assembly: GCA_020427695.1. Classification (GTDB taxonomy): domain Bacteria; phylum Planctomycetota; class Phycisphaerae; order Phycisphaerales; family SM1A02; genus JAGQOG01. The sequence continues at coordinate 2,282 of JAGQOG010000234.1, read as the reverse complement.
CCGCCTCGACCGCGACACCAGCGGCTGCCTCATGGTGGCACGGAGCGCCGTCGAGCAGGGCCGATGGCGCGACGCCTTCGCGGGGCGGTCGAACGAGGTCGCGGTGCGCAAGATCTACCTTGCCCTGATCGAGCCGAGCGCCGAAACGGAGGGCCAGTGGACCCTCGCCTTCGCCAGCCGTCACCGTGGCTCCGCCAAGGCGACCGTCTCGCGGCGCCGGGATGCCGGCCAACTCGGCTCGTGCCGCTGGCGCTGTCGGCGAACGGCCCGGCCGGACGCCCTCGCTCGCGCGCCGCATGCGTTCGACCTCGTGGAGATCGAACTCCTCGGACCGGGTCGGCGGCACCAGATCCGCGCCGGCTTCGCCTTCCTGGGCCGACCGCTCGCAGGGGACGCGCTGTACGGCGGGACGCCGCTCGAGGAGCCTGGAGCGGTGGCTGAACGTGTGCACTCGACCGGAACGGCGTTCTGTCTTCATGCCCTTCGGCTCGAGATCGGCGACACGTCGGTCGAGAGCCCGCCCCCCGCCTGGGCCCGCTGAGCGTCGGGGGTACGTGGGCGTGGTACCGTTTCGCCATGTCGTTCCGTCGCGAGCGCGTCGCACTGGCGCTGGTCGCTTTCCCGATGGCGGTGCTGGCGGCGTTCACCCTGGTGCCGACGGCGCTGGGCGTGGCCCTGGCGTTCTTCGAGTGGAGCGGTGGCGACGTCGGTCCCGGAGGTGCGGGCCGACCGGCGTTCGTGGGTTGGGGGCACTTCGCGTCGCTGGCCGCCGACGATCGCTTCCGTGCGGCCCTGGTCAACACGCTCGCGTACGTCGTGCTCGTGGTGCCCGCCTCCACCGTCGCGGGCTTCGTGGTGGCCGTGCCTCTCCACGCGCCGTGGTTCCGCGGCCGACTCCTGGCGCGCATGGTGTTCTTCCTGCCCACGATCGTGTCGCTGGTCGCGGTCGGATTCGTCTGGCGCTGGATCCTCGACGACCACTCGGGCCTCCTCAATTGGGGATTGGCCCAATTGGGGATTCACCATCCGCCATCGTGGCTCCAGTCGGGTCGATGGCCATTCGCCTGGATCGTGCTGGTCTCGACCTGGCGCCAAGTCGGCTTCTGCATCGTGCTCTACCTGGCGGCCTTCGAGACGATCAGTCCGCGACTGTACGAAGCAGCCGAGATCGACGGGGCGACGCGTCTGGGACTGATCCGGCACGTCACGTGGCCGCAGGTGTGGCCCATGACGTTGTTCCTGCTCGTGACCGGCGCGATCTCGGCCCTCCAGGTGTTCGACGTGGTCTTCGTCATGACCGGCCAGCAGGAGACGCCGGCGACCACGGTTCTGAACCTCGAGATCTTCCGCCAGTTCCAGTTCGGCCACCTCGGCCGTGCCTCGGCCATCGGCGTCGTGATCCTTCTTCTCACCGCCATCGTCACGGCGGGGCTGCTCCTTCGCCCCGTTCGGCGCGTGCGGATGCCGCGCGGCGCGTTTGCCGGAGGAACGGAGCGGTGAGTCGTCGCCGACAGCCGAAGTGGCCCGCACGGCTGGCCGTGCAGCTTGCGGTCTGGGGGCTTGCGGCGACCATGCTGGTGCCGTTCGCCTGGATGCTCTCGACGGCGCTCAAGACCGACGCCGAGGCCGTGCAGCCGGTCGCGTGGACGACCCTCCTTCCGACGGCGCCCCAGTGGGGGAACTTCTCGCGGGCGGTGCGGGAGGCGAACCTCGACCGGTTCTTCGCCAACAGCCTGATCGTGGCCGTGGTGACCACCGTCCTCGCCGTCGCCCACAACCTCCTCGCGGGCTACGCGTTCGCAAAGCTCCGTTTCCGCGGCCGGCGCATTCTCTTCGGCATGGCGCTGGCCACGATGATGCTCCCGGTGCAGGTCTTCTTCGTCTTCGCGTACCTCGTGACCGACGCCTTGCACCTGGTGGACACGCTCCGCGGGCTGATCGTGCCGTTCCTGGCCTCGGGCTTCGGCGTCTTCTACATGCGGCAGGCGATGAACGCCGTGTCCGACAGCGTGCTGGAGGCGGGGCGACTCGACGGCATGGGCGAGGCGGACCTCCTGTGGCACGTGGTGGTGCCGCGCGTCTGGCCGGCGTTGTCGGCGCTCGCCGTGTTCACCTTCATGAACGCGTGGAACGCCCTCTTCTGGCCCTTGGTGGTCTCCGACAGCGAGGCGTCGAAGACCGTGCCGCTGGCGCTCGCGGACCTTTCGGCGGGGCTCTATGTGCAGTCCTACCCGGTTCAGATGGCGGCGGCGACGATCTTGGTCGTGCCGGTCGTGCTGGTG
>JAGQOG010000233.1 GCA_020427695.1 Phycisphaerales bacterium | reverse complement strand
GGGTGCCACGGCCTTCCAGGCCGTGCCGTCGTGTTCGACACCGCCATCACGCCCTGGAAGGCCGTGGCACCCGCGCATTCGCGCCAACGTCCTCCCCCGTGTCAAAAGCGCTTATGCACCGGCCGCTCCGCGGGCGGCGGCGCCTTCAAGATCGAGCGCACCATGTCGAGATCCGCCTGTGTCGTGACCTTCAGATTGCGCGGATCGCCCTCCACCACGTAGACCGGTTCGCCGATCCGCTCGACCACGGACGCGTCGTCGGTCACGCCGTCAAGATCGGCTTGGGCATAGGCGCGGCGCAGGAGCTCTGCTGCGAAGACCTGCGGCGTTTGAACGGCGACCAGGCCCCGGCGATCGACGGTCTCCGCCACGGCGCGGGCCTCGGTGCGCTGGCGTCCCGCGTCGCCCAGGATGAGGTCGGCCACCGGATCCTCCTCCACCGCGGAGACGGCCTCGTCGCCGATCCGCTTGACGGTGGCGGTGATCGCGAGACCGGGAATCACCGCGGGGAGCAGCTTCGCGGCCTCGAAGACGCGATCGATCAGGTCGGGCGGCGCCGCGGGCCGGGCCGCGTCGTGCACGGCGATGTGCGTGGCCTCCGCGGGCACGGCGGCGATGGCGTTGCGCACCGTCTCCCAGCGCTCGATGCGTCCGCCCGGAACGATCTGCACGCCGTGGAAGCTCAACGTCGCACCGTAGCGGGACTGGAACTCGTCGAACGAGTCCGGCGGCGCGGCGACGATGATCGACCGCACCTCTTCGCGCTTCGTGAAGAGTTCCACGGTGCGCAGGAGCAGCGCTCGGCCGCCCAGGTCCTGGCCGAGCTTGTCGGAGCCGCCGAAGCGCCGGCCGCTGCCGGCGGCGGGCAGGATCACGCTGATGTTCATGGCGTCAGTGTACGGTCTCCTCCGCCGGTCCCGGCGGGAGGAGCGGGCATCACGCGGCCATGTTCGACTGCCGCGCCACCAGCGACACCGGTCGAACCGGACCGCCGGCGTGCCGATACTGGATGGACCGGTCCTCGTGCCACATGATCTGCACGGGGCCATCGAGGGCCCGATCGAAGCGCAGCTCCGTCGGACCGACCAGGAGCGTGACGCCCGCATGGATCGTGTCGTGCACCGAGAGATCCACCCGGCGCCGTTCGCGCATGCGGCGGATGATGTCGAGCCGTCGCGCTCGCAGCGCCGATCGCCGGTCCTCGATCTCCGCGAGAAGGAACTCGATCTCGGTGAGCTGCTCCCGCTCGTCGGGCGTCAGCCGTTCGGCGCCGAGCCGCACGACGCGCCGCCGATCGATCAGGCGCTGGCGCCTGGGCTCCAGGGCCTCCAGCAGCGCATCGATGCGGACGAGGCGCAGGGCCAGCATCGGCACGGCGCCCAGCACCATCATGGTCGGCGCCTCCCGTGCGTTCCCGAGCGTGCCCACCTCGACGCTTCCGGTCGCGGCGATCCGTCCGCCGATCACGGCGCCGGCGGGACAGGAGAGGCTCCCGCCGACGGCGATGCTGCAATTGAGCAGTTCGCCTTCGACGCGCAGGTCGCCCGTCACCTGACCTTCGACGTTGTGAAGGTAGGCCGCGGCGAGCCCGCCGCCGATTCGGATCCGGCACCGGCGTCGTGCCGTCGCGCCATGCTCCAGGGTGCAGCGGCCGCCGCACTCGAGCGTGGCCCCCTGCACGAGCTCGACGACGGTCAGGTCGCCGCCGCAGCGAACCAGCCGGCCCTCCGCCACGCTTCCTTCGATCACGAGGTGACCGGGGTGGTGGATGTCGCCCGTCTCGTCGTCCACGTTGCCCTCGACCACCTGGGGCGCCATCGGCAGCACGCGGTTCCCGTTGCCCGCGGGTTGCCCTCCGTCGAAGCCGTGCTCGTGTTCGGCGCTGGACATGCTGCGTTTCCGGAGGCGGCTAGGCGGCCCGTGATCGCGAGACGGCTTCGCGGATGCGTTCGGTCAGGACGGCGGGTGTGAACGGCTTCATCACGTACGAGGAGACGCCCGCGTTGAGGGCCTCCATGACTTGATCGCGATGAGCGCGGTCGCTGAGCATGACGATCGGAAGCGAGCGCCCCTGCGATCTCAGGGCACGGACGATCGAGATCCCGTCGATCTCGGGAAGGTCCCGCTCCAGGATCAGCATCTGCGGCTGGAACGATCCGAACCGTCCAAGCGCTTCCCTGCCGTCGGACGCCTCCGCGACTTGCGCGTACCCCATGCGCTGGAGGATCTCGCGGGCAATGCCGCGTATGGTCCGAGAATCGTCGGCGACGAGGACGCGCATGGAAACGGCACCTGCCGTACCGGTTCCATCGGTCGGTCCGAGATCACTCTTGAGCGTGAGGCCATCCGGCCGGCGGGCGCCGATTCGGGGCGGAGAGCGCCAGGAGGGCGGTGGCGGTGCCGAAGTTCGCTGAGCGCGGGAAGACGCGGTCGTTCCACGAGCCGTTGGCCTCCCGCACCTTGAAGAGGAGCGCCGCCAGCCGATCCCGGTAGTAGGGTCGCTCGTGCGCCGGCAGTTGCTCGATCGCCTCGGCCGCATAGAGGTGGGCGTAGAAGAAGTAGTACGGCGCGACGGCGAACGGTCCCACGTGCGTGCCCGGCTGTTGCCGGCGCTTCTCCAACTGATCCCAGTGGGCGAGGAAGGCATCCAACGCGCCGCGGATCCGGGGGATATCGGACCGGCCGGCGAGCGCGAGCGTGACCTCCGCGGCGACCATCCGGCCAATGGCACCGGGGGTGCCGTCGGTGCTCCTCGAGGCGTTTCCCCTGGCCGCGTACGCGAAGGCGCCGCTCGCCGTCCGGCAGCGCTCGAGCGCATCGAGCCCGCGCTGCACCGCCGCGGCGTCCACGTCGAAGCCCTGCGCCTTGGCCTCGAACAGGGCGCGCAGGCACGGTGCAGTCACAAAGGGAGATGCCGGCGCCGGCGATTCGCGCCCGGGAGGTCGGGCGTAGTTCCAGCCGCCCACCTGGGGAATCTCGACCTGCTGGAGGGCACCGATGTACTGCCGGACGCGCCGATCGACCTCCTCCGACATGCCTTCGGGCACGGCCTTGGCGGTCCGCAGATCGAGCAGGAACTGGAGCGCGTAGCAGTAGCCCCAGCATCGAACGTCGTAGCCGCCGTCGTAGTCCGTCGCGCTCATGAGCGGATCGTCGGCCGCGCGACACACGAACGCGGCGGCCCGGCGGACGGCCTCTCGGCGCGGCTCGTCGGTGTCGTAGCCGGGCGCCTCGAGCAGCGCCATGGCGCAGATCGACGTTCCCCCCACGCGGTAGCCCACGGGGATGGAACCGCGCACGCGGTACACGCCCTCGTATGGCCATTCGGCCTTGCCGTCGGCGCCGTCGCCCTCCTGCATCGAAAGGAGCAGTTCGACGCCCTTGGCGAGCGCGGCATTGCGCTGCACGGCATCCTCCGAGGCCTTGGTCTCCGCCTCCCTTCGGGCCGCGCGTCGTCCGGGCGGCGATGCATCCTGCGCCTCCGCCGGGATCGACAACGATGCGAGGACGACAACGAGGGCCGCCGTAGGGAGCGAGCGCATGGTCATGGACTCAGGGTAGCGGCCACCGGGCCCGAGACGCCACTGCTCGTTCGGGGGGCAGGGCGGATCGGGGACCGCCGGTCAGACCGGTCATGGCCGCCCGAGGAGCATCCGGTCACCCCGAGCGTGGCGTCCCCCTCGCCTTGGCGAGGTATTCCTGCACGTATTCCGGACGGAGCACGAAGTAGTAGAGCGTTCCCTCGGCGTACTGGCCGCCGGCGAGAATCTCGGCGCTGGGGCCGATCCCCATGAAGATGTCGGCCCGTCCCGGTGCCTGGATCGCGCCGCCGGTGTCCTGGTCGAACATGAACCGCTGGAAGCGCTGCGAACCGCGCGCGAACGTGATCGCCTGCGTATCCACAAACACCAGTCCGCCACGCGGGTAGATCCGCTTGTCGGTGGCGAGCGTGGTGTGCTCGGTGACCCTCACGCCCAGCGATCCGGAGGGCCAGTTGCCGCCGTCGTACTCCTGGAAGAAGACGTAGCAGGCGTTGCGGCGCATGTACTGGCGCACGGCCTCGGGATCGCGGCGGTACAGGTCGCGGATGGCGGAGAGGCTGATCCGGTCCTTGGGAATGAGCCCCGCCTCGACGAGCGACTTGCCCAGACCGACGTACGGCTGGTCGGTCTTGCCGGCATAGCCGATGTAGTGCACCGATCCGTCCGGGAAGGTGAGCTTGGCCGATCCGTTCACTTGGATGATGTAGGCGGAGAGGTCGTCCTCGACCCAAACCAGCTCGGTGCCCGCGAGCAGGTTCGAGTCCTCGATCTCGGCGCGGGTCGCGTACGGCATTGTCGTTCCGTCGGGCAGCCTTCGTCCGAGCGGCGTGCCCGTCACGGGGTCGGTCGCGAGATCGGCGGGACGCCGGTAGAGGGGAGCGCCGAACTCCGGCGTGCGCACCGGACTGGCGCGGAACTCCGGCGAGTAGTAGCCGGTGAAGAGCACCACCCCCGCGCCGTTGTAGCCCACCGACTGGTACACCTCGAAGAGCCGCAGGAACTCGTTGACGAACGTGTTCTCGTCCGACGTGTTCAGGAGCAGCTCGCGGAATGCGACGATGCCGGCCTGCGCCTGTTCGTGGGTCGTGATGTCCTCGAACGGAAAGAACTGCTTGCTGGACGGTGCCAGGAACCACCGCTGGCTCTGGTCGGCGGCGTCGAGGAGGAAGGTGTCGCGATCGCGCCACGCCGCCGCGATGTCGGGCAGCGGATCGTTCGGGCCGAGCCGGCGCAGCGCGCTCTCGCCGGGACCGAGCTGGCGGGCGTAGTCCGGCGTCGGCTCGACCGTTTCCTTCGCCTTGCATCCGGGCAGTAGAGCGGGCACCGCCAGGAGAACGACGGCGACGGCCATCGTGGACGGGCGAAGCGTTCGACACGGGTGGGCGATCGGGTCCATGGACGCGAAGGCTACCTTCTCCAGGGACAGTCGTGGGACGCTCGCTCGCCGGGGATCCGTCGCGAGCGCTTCCCCCTGCGAGCGAAGCGGCTACCATTACCGATACTGTCCGGATGCCGGCGCCTCGTCGTCGGCCGGGTGGAGCTCCGCCTCGCCGGCCCCACTCGCGTCGATCGTCCGGTCCGCCCAAACCGTCCGCAGGATCGCCTATGAGCACCCTCACCCCGATGAACGAAACGACATTGCTCGCGCTCGGCCTGCCCGGCACTTGGGAGATGATCGTCATCCTCCTGGTCGGCCTGCTGATCTTCGGTCGTCGCCTGCCCGAGGTGGGGCGCTCGCTCGGTCGGAGCATCGTCGAGTTCAAGAAGGGCATCAAGGGAATCGACGACGAGATCGACTCCGCGTCCACCAGCAGCCGATCGGCCCCGCCGCGCATCACCGATCGGGCCGAATCGTCCCCATCGCGGTCGCAGACCGAGGCGGCGGCGAACCCGTACGCTTCGTCCACCGATCAGGATCGTGCCTGATCGCGTCCGCACCGGACCGCGGGGGGCCTCCCGCAGTGGAACAGGCAAGGCGGCATCCCGATTGAAGCGGCGTGGCTCACCAGCCTTCGAAAGTGCAGCAAGCGCCTGAGCCCGTCGCCCGAGTACCGGACGGCTTCGCGGCTCGCGTCCATGCCATGGCCACCGCGGCCCGCGAGCAGATCGTGCCGGAGCCGCTCGACGACCGCCAAGCCGTGGCGGCGGCCATCGCGGCCGGCGGCGACCTGGAGAACCGGATCCTCGCCCGCGCGGCTGCGCTGCCGGGCGCGGCGGCACTGTTTGGTGCCGTTCGTCAGGTGGTGGGCACGCTGCGTGTGGCGATGGGGCTCCTGGCTGTTCTGGGGCTCGTGCTTGGCGGGGCCGCGGCGGCGGCGGCGCTGGCGGGCGAACCGGGAAGACCGCTGAACGTCTACGCGATGATCGGAGGCGTGCTGGGGGTGCAGATGGTCCTGCTCCTCGCGTGGGCCGTGATCACGATTGTCCGCCCCTCCGCGCTTCACCATCTCTCGCTCGCGGGCATCGCCTGGGCCGCGACACGGTGGATCGTCCGTCGCGCTGGCGGCGGAACGGTGGCCGCGGCGGCGGTGGCCGGCATCGCCGGCACGCACGGACGCGGCGCCGCGGCGCGCTGGAGCTTCGGCACCGTGAGCAACGGCATCTGGACGGCGTTCAACATCGGCTGCCTCGTGACCACCGTAGCCCTCCTGAGCGTGCGACAGCGCAGCTTCTGTTGGGAGTCCACGATCCTCGCCGGCGACGCCTACGCCTCCGTCACCGATGCCATCGCCTGGCTTCCGCGCGAG
>JAGQOG010000232.1 GCA_020427695.1 Phycisphaerales bacterium | reverse complement strand
GACCGTCCGATGTCGGACGGTCGTTGGAATCAATCGTTCTTTCGGGTCGATCCTGGCGCAGCCAGGTCGGCCCGCCAAAATCCGGCGGGCCACCGCCCGCCGACCTCAGCGCCAGCCGGCAACGCCGGCGTCCCCTCGATGCCTCGATGCCTTGATGCCTCGATGCCTATCTCGTCAATACACCACCGCGTGCGCCGCGTCCACGCACTCCACGACCTGTCGCACGTTGAACGGCTTCCGCAGGATGCCGTCGAAGCCGCGATGCGTGAGCTGGGCGATCTGGCCCTCGGTGAGCTTGCCGCTCATCGCGATGATGCGGGTGATCACGAGGTCCTCGTTCTTGCGGAGGTGTTCGAGAAGGCGGCTGATGTCCCCGTCGGCCATGTGGATGTCGAGCAGCATGACGTGCGGGCGGAACCGCTCGCACTCGATGCCGGCCAGGAAGCTGTTGGTCGCGGTGCGGACCTCGTAGTTCGTCTCCGACGAGAGGATGCGCTGCAGCGGCTCGACGATCGCGGTGTCGGCATCGACGATGAGCACCCGCGTGTTGCCGCTGGTCAGGCCGTCGAGCGGGATCTGGTGCTCCCGCATGAAACGGATGAGCTCGCTCTTGGGAATGCGGCGGTCCTTCGATCCCGGGATCCGGTAGCCGCGGAGCCGGCCCTGGTCGAACCACTTGCTCACTGTCCTGGAGGCGACGTTGCAGATGCGAGCGACCTCGCCGGTCGTGAGGACTTCCTTGTCGGGAACCATGTGCCACTCCATTGGATTGCCGCGCGAACGAGATCCGTTCGTTCGCTCCGTGCGCCAAAGGGCCAGAACCGCCAGCCCCTCCGACCGTCACCATCGACCGCCCGCCGCCGCGAGTTGATCGCCGAGACGAAGAAGTCGGCGCAGAAGGCGCAACCGAACGCGCTTGCCCGTCCGTTTCATGCGCCTCAGGCCGCGGCCGGCACCCGAACCGCCCGCGCCGAGCGGAATCGTTGTTTCCGGACCAAAACGTTGACCTGGTCCGGGAACCGTGATCCAATGCGCACATGGCGATGACGGCGGGCATCCTCGGATCGACAATCGTGTGGTCGGCGCTCGCAGCGCCGCCGCTCGAGTTCACCGGTCCCGGCGGGGACATCCCGGACGACTTCAACGGCCGGCCTGGCATCTTCCAGAGCGACATCGTGGTGCCTCCGAACGGCCAGCTCGTGTCGATTGCCGTTCGGCTGGACGGCATGGTCCACACCTTCATCGGCGATCTCGTGGTCACCGTGACCCACGTTCCCACGGGAACCACGGCGACGCTCGTGAGCCGGGTCGGCAAGACGAGCGCATCGTCCGGCGTTGGCGACAGCAGCAATCTCGACGGCGACTACACCTTCGACGACGAGGCCACGGGCAGCCTGTGGCTCGAGGCCGAAGGGGGCGGCTCGAACTTCGTGGTGCCGCCGGGCGACTACTTCCCCTCGGCACCACTCACCGGCGTCGAGGCTCCGATCGATCCCGTGTTCGCGAATCTGAACGTGGCGGGAACGTGGCGCCTGACGATCTCCGACGAGGCGCCGCAGGACGTCGGACTCATCGGATCGTGGGCGCTCCTCCTGGACGTCTCGGGAACATCCTGTCCCGCCCAATGTCTCGGCGACATCTCGGGCGACGGCGTGGTGGACGGCACGGACCTCGGTTCGCTGTTGGCGGCGTGGGACACGAGTACGGAATGCGCCGATCTGAGCGGGGACGGCACGATCGACGGCGCCGATCTCGGCATCCTGCTTGCCGCCTGGGGCCCCTGCCGCTGATCCGCGGGCGGGGCCCGCTCGGAACGGGCGCCGAACAAACCGTTCCGCCGGTGCCCTCGCAGTGCGGCCGGCGCGCCGGCGACGGCGGCGCCTGCTCCTATTCGGTGCTGGGCATGGAGCGCTCGAGCACGCGGATTCCGCGTTCGGTGAGGGCCTGGTGCAGCGCTTCCGTGTGCTCGCGGTCGCGCACCTCGACCGTGCAGAGCACCTGGACGGTCGAGACATCGGGGCCGCCGAAGGCACGTTCATGGTCCACCTGCTTGACGCTCGCGCCCGTCGAGGCGATGGTCGACGCCAGGTCGGCCAGCCCGCCGGGACGGTCGCGGATCAGGGCGGTGAACTGGATCAGACGGCCGTCAACGGCCAGGCCGTGCTCGATCACCCGACTGAGGATCATCGGGTCGATGTTCCCGCCGCAGAGCAGCAGGACCACGTGCTTGCCCTTGAGGTCGGCGAGCTCACCGCCGAGCAAGGCCGCCAACGCCGTCGCCCCCGCGCCCTCGACGACCCCCTTCTTCATCTCCGCCAGCCGCAGGATGGCCAGGGAGATGTGCTCCTCCCCCACCGTCACCACGCGATCCGTGTAGCGGCGGGCGATCTCGAACGCGCGATCGCCGACCTGCGGCACCGCCAGTCCGTCGGCGAGCGTGGGCAACATGGTGGTGCGCACCGGTCGTCCCGCCTCGAGCGCGGCGGAGAAGCTGGCGGCCCGCTTGGGCTCGACGCCGATCACCATGGTCCGCGGGCGCGCCGTCTTGATGGCCAGACCGACGCCGGCGATGAGACCGGCGCCGCCGACGGGAACCACGACCGCATCGACGTTCGCCACCTGCTCGAGCACTTCCAGACCGATCGTTCCCTGGCCGGCGACGATCGCCGCGTCGTTGAATCCGTGGATGTAGGCCAGGCCGTCGGACGCAACCAGTTCGTCGGCCCTGTCCTTCGCCTCGGCGATGTTGTCGCCGTGGATGAGCACCGTGGCGCCGAGCTGGCGGCAGCGCACCTGCTTCACGAGCGGAGCGAAGCGCGGCATGACGACCGTGACCGGGATGCCGAGCTGGCGCCCGTGGTACGCAAGCGCCAGGGCGTGGTTGCCGGCGCTCGCCGCGGTCACGCCGCGCTGGCGCTGCTCGTCCTCGAGCAGGAGGAGGGCGTTGCGGGCGCCGCGTTCCTTGAACGAGCCGGTGCGCTGGAGATACTCGAGCTTGCAGTACACGCGACAGCCGAGCATCTCCGACAGCCCCTCGCTCTCCGTGCAGGGCGTGACCCGGATGCCGTCGCGGATGCGCTCGCGAGCTTCGACGATCTGATCGAAGGTGACGTCGGGTGGGTGCATGGGATGGCCGGGGGCGTTTGAGGAAGCGAATCCTTGGGAGACGGACTGCGCGTCGCGAGGGGTATCAGGTGAGCGGGTGCCTGGGGTGGTCGGTGGCGCTTGAGGGAGCGGACCCTCGGGAGACGGACAGCGCGTCGCGAGGGGTATCAGGTCGCGGAGACGTGGGGTGATCGGAAGTTGCGTGCGAGGGCGGGCGCTCGGCGACGGTCGAGCCACTGGCGTGCTCCGGCGCTGCTTTGGTCGAATCCGATTCTCCTGCGGGTCGACTCTGGCGCCGCCAGGTCGGCCCGCCGAACGTTCCATCGCCCCGATCCTTCGTCCGCGCCCAACCGACGAAGCACCTGCTACCCCTCTCCCCGCGCCCGGCCCCGCCCCACGCGCCCACCCTACGCCTTGGGCCCAGCGGCCCGGACCGCATCCGACAGCCGGAACTTGCCGTCGTTGTCGCGGAAGCGCTTGGCGAGTTCCTTGGCCTTCGCGTCGTAGGCGGCCTTGTCGCTCCACGTGTTTCGCGGATCGAGCACCTCCGCCGGCACGTTCGGGGCCGAGGTCGGCATGTGCAGGCCGAACACGGGATGCGTCGCGAAGGTCGCCTTGCCAAGCGTACCGTCGAGGATCGCGTCCACGAACGCCCGCGTCCACGCCAGCTTGAAGCGACTCCCAACCCCGTACGGTCCGCCCGTCCACCCGGTGTTCAAGAGCCAGACGTCGCAACCGTGCTCCGCGATCCGCCTCGCCAGGAGTTCGGCATACACCATCGGCTCCCGCGGCATGAACGGACCGCCGAAGCAGACGGAGAAGTTCGGCTGCGGCTCCGTGACGCCCGCCTCGGTGCCGGCGAGCTTGCTCGTGTAGCCGTTCACGAAGTAGTACTGCGCCTGCTCCGGGGTCAGCTTGGCCACGGGAGGAAGCACGCCAAAGGCGTCCGCGGTCAGGAAGATCACGTTCGTCGGGTGACCCGCCATGGACGGGTTGCGGGCATTGTCGATGAACGACACCGGATAGGTGACCCGCGTGTTCTCCGTCTTGGCGGCATCGTCGTAGTCGGGCTCGCGGGTGACGGGATCGAGCACCACGTTCTCGAGCACCGAGCCGAAGCGGATGGCGTTCCAGATCTGCGGCTCGCCCTGCCGGGAGAGCTTGATGCACTTCGCGTAGCAGCCGCCCTCGATGTTGAAGACGCCGCGGTCCGACCAACCGTGCTCGTCGTCTCCGATCAGGTCACGGTGGGGATCGGCGGAGAGCGTGGTCTTGCCGGTGCCGGAAAGACCGAAGAAGAGGGCGACGTTGTTGAGGTTGGTGCGGTCGACGTTCGCCGAGCAGTGCATGGGGAACACGCCCATGGCCGGCAGGTCGTAGTTCATGGCGTAGAAGATCGACTTCTTGATCTCGCCGGCGTATCGCGTGCCGATGATGACCACCGTCCGCTTCTCCAGCGACTGCACGATGGCGAGGTGGCTCTTCACGCCGTACTTCGCCGGATCGTCGATCTTGAGGTTGCAGGCGTTGATGATGGTCCAGTCGGGATCGAATCCCGCCAGCTCGTCCTCCGAGGCGTTGATGAAGAGCGTGCGGGCGAAGAGACCGTGCCAGGCCTCCTCGGTGACCACCGACACCCTGAGCCGGTACTCCGGATCCGCGCCGGAATAGCCGTCGAAGCGGAACAGCTCCTTCTTCTGCCGGAGGTAGTTCAGGGCAAGGTTCCGAAGCGCCTCGAAATTCTGGGCGGAGATCGGCTGGTTCACCTTGCCCCACGCGATGTTGTCGTGGACGGCGGGCGTGTCCTCGAGGAACTTGTCGTTCGGGCTGCGTCCCGTGCGTTCCCCGGTGTCGCACATCAGGGCGCCATTGGCCGCCAACACCCCCTCGCCGCGGCGGATGGCGGTTTCGATCAGGTGCGGAACGGAGAGGTTCCGGTGAACAACGGCCTTGCCGAGATCGAGAGGCTTCGCGGTGACGGTGCTCATGGTCGCATCCGGCCTGGTGGGGAGCGGGAGGGCGCCCCGGCCCGACAGGCAGTCGGGGGGGCGGAAAAACCGCCAGTGTAGCCGCCCGCCCGACGACTGAACAGCCCGCTGCAGTGCGGATCCAAGGGCGCGGGCGATTGACCGCCGACGCATCGGCAGACTACAGTTGGCGTTCCTCGGCGCTTGGCGCCCGATGGAGACCGTAGCTCAGTAGGCAGAGCACCTGATTGTGGTTCAGGACGTCGCGGGTTCGAGCCCCGTCGGTCTCCCTTTGCGGGTCGGCTTCATGCCGATCCGTTTTCCTTGGCTTCGGTTCTCGCCTCGCCGGAGAGGGCCGGCTTCCCGGCGGAGATCGGCTCTGCTCGGGTGGCGTCGGGCGGCCAGGGCGATCCGCATTCGGGACACCGATCGCCAGGCGACGGCCCGCGTCGGTAGCCGCACTTCGGGCACTCGTCGTCGAACCATCGGCGCCGCTGTCTCGATGTGACCGCCAAGAAGATTCCAGGTCCGGTGAGCCACACCAGCGCGACCGACGCCAGCCAGAGGGCGTGCGCGGAGCCGGTGCTGCAGTAGCAGTTCGTTCGCCGGCGCACCATCACGTCCAACGGGAGCACCACCAGCACCTCGGCCACCGTGCCGGCGAAGACGGCCGCCGCCAGTCGGTCCAACGCGGTGGCGGACCGGCCCCGTCGAGCGAAACGCGCCAATAGGATCGACAACGGGAACCACGACACCGGCAGCACGGCGAGCGGGAGGATCCACCACACGATCCCGTCCTCGACGGCGAACTCCTCCCCGGCGACCAGCCACTGACCCGCCTCGACGAGCGCCCCCGCGAGTCCGAGCACGAGCAGCGCTGCGATGAACGCCGACGAGGCGATGCTCCAGCGCAGGGACCGCGATGGTCCGTCGCGGACGAGCCGGACGGGCCTGACGGGCAGCAGGAACATCGCCTGCAGCGCGGTGACGACCACCACGGGACCAACCACGTAGACCAGGCCCCACGGCTCGAGAAACAACTCCTGGCCGAAGCGCCGCGGATCATGGACGAGAGACTCGATCACGTCGCGCCCACCCCACGGCGGATCCATGATCAGTCCGATCAGGAGCAGTTGGACCATCGCCAGCGCCAACATGTAGAACGGGACGATCAGGAGCAGCAGTCCCCGGCGCATGCTTGGGTCTCCCGTGCGGCGGCTTCGGGCCGACCAGGCGGTCGCGTCGCCGGCGTTCAGGTGATGGTATGGTCGCGTCTCCCGGAACCCGATAGAGCCCACCGGATCGCCAACCATGAACGTCCTCGCATTGCAGCACGACATCGTGTGGGAAGACAAGCCGGCGAACCATGCGGTTGTCGAACGCATGCTGGCCAAGGCGCGCCCGGCGCCCGGCGACCTGGTGGTCCTGGCCGAACTCTTCGACACCGGCTTCAGCATGAACCTGGAGCGCATCGTCGATGGAGCAACGGTCCCGTGGGCCAGGAGAGTCGCGGTCGACCTGGACGTCAACGTGCTCTGCGGGCACGCCGAGAGGGCCGAGGACAGCAAGGGGCGCAACCGCGCCACGCTCGTGGATCGAAACGGTCGCGACATCGGCTGGTACGACAAGATTCATCCCTTCAGCTTCGGACGCGAATCCACCTTCTACGGGGGCGGCCAACGCCTGCTGCTGCGTCGCGTCGAGGACGCCGTGGTGTGTCCCCTGATCTGCTACGACCTGCGGTTTCCGGAACTGTGGCGGATTGCGGCCTTCGCCGGTGCCGAGGTGTTCCTGATCGGCGCGAGCTGGCCCGCGACTCGGCAGGCGCACTGGCGTGCCCTGTGCATCGCCCGGGCCATCGAGAACCAGGCCTACGTGGTGGCGGTCAACCGCGTCGGGTCGGACCCGTTCCTCCCCTACACCGGGGGCTCGATCGTGGTGTCGCCGCGCGGGGAAGTCGTTGCAGAGGCGGATGATCGAGCAGCCACCCTCCGCGCCGCCCTCGATCTCGCGGCCCTTCGCGCGTGGCGTGCCGAGTTCCCGGCCCTCCGTGATCTCCGTCGCGAGCACCTCGGCACGATCGTCGTGGACTCGGGCATTGCCTGATGCCGCGCTTCGGCATCGAACGGGCCCCGGGAGGCGGCGGCCGGGCGTACGAGGCACTTCTCGGACATCGGGAAAACATCGCCTGCGAAAGCGCCTGTTTGCGTTGACGGTCCTTCTCGCTGCGTTAAAGTGCGACAGTCGCGGGTTGGGACGCGCGTCGCCATGGTCGCGACGGCGGCGCCGACACGCATGAACGTTTCCCTGCCCGCCGGGGAATGCAAAGCAGAGGTCCGCGATGTCGGGTTGCAGCTCCCAGCGCAAGGAAGAGTCGGTCGATCCCCGAATCGCCCTCGACGACGCGGTCGATCGACTGCGTGTCGATCCCGCGGACATGCAGCAGCTCCTGCGGCGCGAGTTCTTCTCCCGGGCCGGGGCGGCCGCGGCACGCTACGGCGTGTCGCCCGATCGCCTCGTCCGGCACGCGCTGCGGCTGCGTGCGGACACGCCGTTCCGGGCCGCTCGTCTGCTCTCGCATCTCGAGGATCTCACGCATGCGATCGCCTGCATCGACGACTGTCCGCTCGCCTGGAGCGATCTGGTCGAGATGCACGAGTTGGTTCTGATCCACGTGTGCGCCGACCGCCTCGGCGAGGCGGAGGGCATCGTCCACGTGCGCCGGTGGATGGCGTCGCTCCGACGCGGCACCGCGGCGACCCGGGGAACAGCCGCCAGCGCGGCGGTCGGAGCCGATGGCGCCGATCCCCACTGCAGCGATCCATCGATGCACGCCTACACCGCTCAGCGTCCCCTCCGCCACTGGCTTGCGGAGCGGGCCATGACCCATCTGCCCGTCGCACCACGCCGCCGGGAGCCGATCCGACTCCACTTGACAGACCCCGAGATCGGCGTACGCTTCTCGATCTCCGCCGGTCCGAAGGCCCGGCGTGGGGCGAGGTAGCTCAGTTGGTAGAGCACCGCATTGAAAATGCGGGTGTCGGCGGTTCAAGTCCGCCTCTCGCCATTGGTGCCGACGAGCGCGACTGCGTGCGATTCGGCGCAACCGGAACGATCGGAAG
>JAGQOG010000231.1 GCA_020427695.1 Phycisphaerales bacterium | reverse complement strand
TGAGGACCTTCTGTTCCTCGCGGGGACCCATGGGTCCGCCCGGTCCGCCGGGTCCGCGTCCGCCCGGGCGTGGCCCGGGCACCGCGTCGCCCGTTGCCGGTGGCGCGATCGATGGCGGAGCTTCCGCGCCGCGCGCCGCACCGGACTGGTCCGCCGACCGCCCGGTTTCCTGGCCGGAGAGTGCGCCGGCCACGACCAGCGTCAGACCCGCACCAACCAGTCGGACCACGTAACGAGTGCGCATGGCGTTCGTCCTTTCGCAAGGTCTGGCCGCTTCCGGCGCCGAATACGGACGGCGCCCGGGATTGATGTTCGCAACTCCGGACGTCGAAGGGACATGATCTCGCCGAGAAGCTGGGCTTCGAACCGCACCGGCGTCCGTGCGAGCGGCCGTCGCGTCAGGTGGCCAACACCTCGAGCCGTTCCCACAGCCGCTCAACGTGCTCCTCGCGCGTCCACGTGCCGCCGATCGCCACCCGGACCACGAGATGCCCGCCGAGTCGCGTGTGGGTCAGAAAAGCGGCGCCGGAGGCGTTGACGCCGTCGAGCAGTCGTTGTGTCGCCTCGTCGCCATCGCGATGTCGCAGACAGACGAGCCCGAGGAACGGTGGCGCCGCGAGCTCCAACCGGTGGCTCGCGGAGACTCGCGCCGCAAGAGCCTCGGCCGATGCGACGTGCCTCCGGATGTGCTCACGCAGTCCCTCCGCGCCGTAGCTCCGGATCACGAACCACAGCTTGAGGGCCCGGAAGCGCCGACCGAGCGGGATGTGCCAGTCCCGGTAGTCGATCACCTTGCCCGACGCGGTCGCCGTGTTCCGCAGGTACTCCGGCAGCACGCTCAGCGTCCGCACGAGGAGGGACCGGTCCGCCACGTAGAAGCAGTCGCAGTCGAAGTTCGTGAGCAGCCACTTGTGCGGGTTGAAGCAATAGCTGTCGGCCCGCTCGAGTCCATCGTGCATGGTCCGGAACTCGGGACAAACCGCGGCGCTCCCGGCCCAAGCGGCATCGACATGAAGCCAGATCCCATGTCGACCGCACACGTCCCCGATGGCCCGCACGGGATCCACGGCGCCGGAGGAGGTCGTCCCCACGGTGGCGCACACGAAGACCGGTTGGCGACCGGCGTCGAGGTCCGCGTCGATCGCCGCGGCGAGCGCCTCCGGCCGCATGGCGTGATGACCGTCGGTTTCGATCAAGCGCAGGTTCTCCCGGCCGAGTCCGGCGATGCGCACCGCCTTCTCGACCGAGGAGTGCGCCTGGTCGGAGGTGTACGCGACGAGCGTCTCGTGCGCGGACGACAATCCGTGCGCGTCAACCGTGAAGCCGGTCGCCCGCTCCCGTGCGGCGAGCAGGGCGCACAGCGTCGAACTGCTGGCGGTGTCCTGGATCACCCCGCCGCCCGCGCCGTCGCTGCGGAATCGCGCGGGCAGAGCGAGCAGGTCGGCCATCCAATCGAGCATGTGCGTCTCGACCTCGGTGCAGGCGGGGCTCGTCGCCCAGAGCATGCCTTGGACGCCGAGGCCGGCGGACAGCAGCTCGCCCAGGATCGCCGGCGGCGAAGCGTTCG
Source organism: Phycisphaerales bacterium (assembly GCA_020427695.1). Taxonomy (GTDB): domain Bacteria; phylum Planctomycetota; class Phycisphaerae; order Phycisphaerales; family SM1A02; genus JAGQOG01. Next base: position 12,122 of record JAGQOG010000231.1, on the reverse strand, counting down.
CAGGGAAGTACCCGAAGAACGCCGGATGCTGCCAGTGCATGAGTCCCGGCAGGACGATCCGACGCACGTCGTCGAGCACCGCCTCGAACGGCTCGGGGCGCTCGGGCGGATGCGACGGGAGCTGCGAGCGAACCTCGCCCGGCGCCACCCGCGGCCCCACCGGCCGCTCCTCGATCGTGCCAAGGTAGTCCACGATCAGGTCGATGGTTTCATGCGCGTGGCGGCGGAAGTCATCGAGGTTCATGGGCGTGGCGCCGAGGCGGGCCGGGTCGCGATCGCCCGCTCGATCCGACGATCGGGAACGAGCCACATGAGCGCCACGAGGGCATAGATGGATCCGGCGATCCACTCGTGCCAGAACGCCGCGGGAATGGCCAGCGCATAACACACGACCGAGAGGATCCCCTTGGCATCGAATCCAAGCACCTGGGCGAGGAGCGAGTCCGGGCCCTGGGCGGCGATGATCGCCCGCTCCAGGATCCAGTACGCGATGCCCGCCATGAGCAAGACGTACCCGTACAGCGCTGTCGGAGCCGCCGCGAAGTGGTTCTCGCCCATCCAGCCGGTCACGAACGGGATCAGCGACAGCCAGAACAGGAGATGCAGGTTGCACCAGAGCACCCGCCCCGAGACCTGCCTCGCGCCATGCAGCATGTGGTGGTGGTTGTTCCAGTAGATCCCGAGATAGACGAAGCTCAAGACGTAGCTCAGAAACAGCGGCCACAGCGGTCGCAGCGCCGTCAGCTCGGCGCCGTGCGGCACCTTCATCTCCAGCACCATGATGGTGATGATGATGGCGAGGACCCCGTCGCTGAATGCCTCCAGGCGTCCCTTGCCCATGGGGCGTGTCCCTCGGTGCGGAGGATGGTCCTTCGCCCCGGACGATCCGCGGCGCGCGGCGAATGGTACCGCGCGCCGCCGGATCGTCGGCGTTGGAGTCGGGACCGGCGTCAGGAGCACGGACCCCAGGCCGAGAGCAGGATGCCGAGATCGGCGCCATCGACGATGCCGTCGGCGTTGAGATCCTCCGCCATTCCGTCGCCGCCCCAGCCCGCCAGCAGCGCGCCGAGATCAGCGCCGTCCACGAAACCGCTTCCGTCGAGATCGGCGCCGCACGCCAGGTTCAGGCGTGCCCACTGGATCGCGGCGTCATGTTCCTCCTCGGAGGCGCCAAGGTTGAACACCAGGTAGAACGGTGCGCTCGCGGCCAGCGCTGGCGACTGCCCCTTGACGGTCATCGGGAGGAGATAGACCCCAGGCTCGGGGTCCGACTCGCCTGCTCCCAGGAGCGTGAAGTCGAAGTGGTCGTGCAGCGAGCCGTCGACCTCGGCGGCGAAGGAGAAGCCGGCGACGATGTCGTCGCCGGTCGTGACCATCGCAGGGCCGAAGGCGATCTGCATGGTCGCCGTCGTCGAAGCGAAGCCGGATCCGGTCCATGCCTCCACCGCTCCGACACTGAACGACAGCTCGGCGTTCGCCATCGACTCGTCCGGCAGCATCTGGAGTCCGGGCTCGACCGCGGAGAACGGGAACTGCGGGTCCTCGCCCAACTCCGACCCGAAGACCCTCCACCGTGTCGCCAGCGGCTCGCCCGGCTCGCCCTCGCCGATCGCGCCGGTCACGACCTGCCCGTCGTCCGCCTGGAGCCAGATGTCGAAGTGGGGTTCCTCTTCCGAACCCGCAAGCGACTCCAGCAGCCAGGCCTCGGCGAGCTCAATCTCCTCGGTCGAGACCTCATGGCCCAGGAGCAGGTAGAACGGCTCGCTCGGCAGAACGTCCGGATCCGTGCTGTACAGCTCTCGGACGAGCAGGTAGACGCCCGGGCCGGGAGATGCTCCTTCGACGCCGTTGAGGAACATGTTGTAGTGACGGTGGAACCCACCGTTCGGTTGAACCGCGAGCTCGAAGCCAGGTGTGAAGCCGGGGCCCGTGGTGACCGAGAGCGAGAGAAAGCTGATGGTCATGGACTCCGGGGCCGGATCGAACCCGTTCCCGTTCCACACCTGGACCGGCTCCAGCACGTTGAAGCCGATCTTGGTGCTGGGATCGAAGGTGCCGGCGTAGCAGTCGAATCCAGGATTGGCGGTGAAGGCGGGAAAGCCGCTGTCGCCAAGCGCCCCGGTGAACACGAGGACCGGACTCTCCACGGCTCCACCCGGTTCGACCAGTCCAGTGGCCATGGCGCCGTCCTCGATCGACAGAAAGACGTCGCCGGGATGCTGGGCGAGGACGGGTGCAGCGATGGCGAGAACGACGGTCGGGATGATCAGATGCGTGCAATTCATGACGTGCTCCTGCAGGATGCGTCGAGTCATTGCGACCCGGTGACGCGTTGGATGAAGGTGGAGGCAACAGCGGGATCGAAGCCGTTGGCCTGGTCGTCGATGTAGGTGTTGCCGAACCGGAGCGTCTCGACGTGACCGTCGACGAACGACCAGTTCGAGCGGGCGTCGCCGGTGCTCGGCTTGCCCCCGGCGGCCGCCGTGCTGACTTGCGTGGCGGCCTGGACCGGCGGCAGTCCCGGGCCGGCGCCGGGCGCCCACCACTCCTCGACGTGCGGATGGTCCGATCCCGCGTATTCCCCCTCCTCGGCCATCAGGAGGAAGCACACGGTCTGGGACGGCGCCGGCACCCGCGCCAGCCGGTCGCTCGCGGCCGCGGGATCAATGGCCGCGGCCGGCGAGAACGTGCGCGACAGGTAGTTGTTCATGCCGTAGCTCGTCCGGCGAAAGGCGCCGTTCGAGTTCGGAACGGGCACGCCCTGCCCCCCGTCCTGAAGCGCCCAGTGCGGGCTGTTGTCGAGCGGGGAACGCAGTGCGAGCACGTGATCGTCGTAGGGCTTGAGCGTGGTGACGAACGACTGCTCCACGAAGCCGAGCCCACCGTGCGGAAGCCCGACGTCGGCAAAGAGGCCGCGATGGTCGGACTGGTAGAGCTGGTGGGCCGACGCGAGTCGGCGAAGGTTGTTGACACAGCCGGCGACGCGGGAGGCATGGATCGCCCCCCGCACGGCCGGGATGACGATGGAAACGAGCAAGGCGACGATGGCGATCACGACAAGCAGTTCGACGAGCGTGAAGCCCGCCCGGTCGCGGTGGCGCATGGGTTCGACTCCTGGCGCTCGCGGCCGATCGGCCGCAGCGCTGGCGTGCGGAGGAGTTCAGGTTGACGCTGCTCGCGCCGACGCGCGGAGAACAGGTTCCGCGCAGGGGAAGCCCTTGACTCGCGACGGCCGCGGCGTCAGACGACGAATCGATTCAGGCAATCACCGGCGGACCGCGTGTCGAGCGCGGTGCAGTGGTCCTGCTCGCCAGTTGCTCCGCGTCGCCGACCAAGGCGACCGCGCGCGGATCGAGGTGCAGCCCGGGTCCGGAAACCGGCGCCGGTGGCGCCGCCCAGCCGTGGGCCAGAAGGACGCAGACCGGGCAGTCCCGCTCGTTGTGGCGGGGAGCATCGGGAGCGGGCGTGTCTGACCGGCCCGGCTCAGCCGCGTGTGCGGCAGCATGTCCACAGCACGCGAGCGCCGTGCCGCGGCATCCGTCGTCAACCGCGTGGCTGACCTCGTGCAGCGCGCGGATCGCCCCCGCCCCGTGCAGGAGGACGAGAACGGCCACGAGAAGTCGAAGCCGAGGCGCAGCCATAGGCACCCCGATGCTACCCCGACGCGAGCGCCGGTCAATGGAGAAGTCGCATCAAGTCGGCTGCTAGGCCGGCAGCCGCTCAAGCTCCTCGCCCACCTCGCTCATCAGGGTGCGCATCGTGTCGGCGCCGAAGTCGAAGCGCAGACCCGCGGCCTCGAAGAGCTCCGGCAGCGGACGCGAGCCGCCGAGCGTCATGGCCCGCGCGTAGTTGTCGAGCGCGCTGGAGAGGTCCTGCCGGGCCTGCAGCCAGAGCTGGAGGGCGCCGAGTTGGGCGATGCCGTATTCGATGTAGTAGAACGGCACGCCGAAGAGGTGGAGTTGACGGTGCCACTGGTCGGGGAGGAAGTCCTCGATGCCGGCCCAGCTCACGGCCGGACCGAAGCGCTGCGTGAGCGCCACCCACTGCTCGCCGCGCTCGGCGGGCGTGTGGGTCGGGTGCGTGTAGATCCAGTGCTGGAAGGCATCGATCTGGGCGATCCACGCCAGCTTGGTCGCCAGGTCTTCGAGGTGGTGGCGACGGGCGCGGTCGGCCTCGGCCGCGCTGTAGAACTCGTCGAGGAACGGGAAGGCGAGCAGTTCCATGCTCATCGACGCCACCTCCGCGAACTCCATCGGGCTGTTGCGGTAGTGCAGGATCGGATCGTCCTTGCTGAACGTCGAGTGGAAGGCGTGCCCCGCCTCGTGCACCATCGTGACGAGGTCGCGATGGAGACCCGCCGCGTTCATGAAGATGAACGGCCGACGGGAACGCTGGCGCTGGTACTGGTATCCGCCCGGGGCCTTGCCCTTGCGCGACTCGAGATCCAGACAGCCGCCGCCCCGCATGGCGTCGAACATTTGTCCGAGGTCCGATCGCATCCGGTGGAACACCCGCGACGTCTTGTCCACCAGCTCGTCGGCGGCCTTGAACGGCCGCAGGGGCTGACGTCCCTTCACATCGACGGCGAGGTCCCATGGACGCAGCGGATCGACCCCGAGTTCCGTCGCCCGCTCCGCGTTCAGCCGGCGCAGCAGCGGAACGACGACCTGCTCGATGCCCTCGTGGTAGCGCTGGCAGTCCTCCGGGGTGTAGTCGAAGCGCCGCATGCGCTTGTGCTGGAAGTCGCGGAAGTTGGCGAATCCCGCGTTGATCGCGGTCTGGTGGCGTCGCGCGACCAGCTTGTCGAAGATGCCGTTGATCCGGTCGCGGTCGGCGGCGCGCCGTTCCTGCACCGCCCGCCACGCGGCCTCGCGCGTGGCGCGATCGGTCTCCTCGAGGAACCGACCCATGCGGGCCATGGTCTCCTCTTCGCCGCGGAAGTGCACGGTCATCGCCCCGTTCACCTGGCTGTACTCCTGGTCGAGCTTGGTGATCTCCGTCTGCAGCGGGATGTTCTCCGGCCGGAAGAGCTCGACGTCGGTCTTGAGATCGCGCAGGAGCACGCCGTAGCGATCCTGGTCGAGCTCCGCGGCGAACGGGCACTCCACGATCCGCCGGTCGAGATCGAACGACGCCTGCCGGAGCTTGGGCTCCACGTTCTCGACGAAGGCGAGGTACGCGGCCTGAGCCGCCTCGTCGTCGGTGTGGCAGGTCATCTCGATGTAGAGGTCCGCCTCCGCTTCGCTCACCGTGGCGTCGAGCTCGCTGCGGTCCAGGAGGATCCGCTCAAGGCAGGACGGGCACCGGATCGGCCGATCCAGCAGCGCCTGGTAGAGCGGTTCGAGATTCTCCCAGCGGGTCGCATCCAGGTCGGCGGGAACGAACGAGTCGGCGTGGCAGGTCGTGGTCATCGTGGACTCCTCGAGACTCCTCGGGTCGGGGAAGAAGGCCAGTGTACGCCGCCCCCGCGTCACGGGTCGTTGGCGCCGTCAGCCCTCCCCGCCGGCCGTTCGGACGGCGATCGCGGGCACACCGAGGCGCTCGTCGATCGTCTTCGCCAACGCCTCGCTGTGCAGCCGATCGTCGCAGACCGTGAAGAGCGTCGAACCGCTGCCGGTGACATGCACCGGTCGCTCCGCCAAGTTGCCCACCGCCGATGCGATGGACGAGAGTGGCGGGGCCACCTCCATCGCCGCTTCGGCAAGGTCGTTGAACAGGGCGCCGGGATCGGGCCGACCGTGCGTCGCCAAGGCGCGGATCGCCTCCGATCGCAGGCCCGCGGATCCGCGCCGATCGAACGCCGCGTACACCGCGCCGGTCGGACAGGATGCTTCCGGAAGGACGAGCACCAGATCCAACGCGGACGTCGTCGTGCGGCGCTCCACGCGCTCTCCGAGCCCTTCGACCACGGCGCTGCCGCCGTGCACGAGGAACGGGACATCCGACCCGAGCCCCGCGCCGATCGTCGCCAGCTCCTCCGGCGACATGCCCAGGTCGAACAGGCGGTTGACGGCCCGCAGCATCGCGGCGGCGTTCGAGCTTCCGCCGCCCAAGCCTCCGCCAACGGGGATGCGCTTCTGCAGCAGCAGTTGCACCGGCAACGTTCGATCGTGGTGGCGCTCCAACGCCAAGTGCGCCCGCACGGCCAAGTCCCGGGTGATCGACCAGTCGATCTGGCTCCGGCGCCGAGCGTCGGCGTGCCACACGATGGCGTAGCGGGAGAGGCTGTCGTCCTCGAGCCGCTGGACGGTGAGCTCGTCGCCGAAGTCCACGGTGACCATCCAACTGCTGATCGGGTGCATCCGATCCACACCCGGGGGACCGACCGAGAGGGCCAGGTTGAGCTTGGCGGCGGCGATTTCGGAGGCAACGGGGCGCATGGCGGCGGGTCGCGATTCTAGAGCGATCTTCGGCTCGATGGTCGCTCCCGACGGCTCAAGCCCCACCCGAAGCGCGCCGATAACGACCGTGATGAACGCCTCCGAACGCCGTCGGCATGTCCGGGAGTCGATCGCCCGACCGTGCAAGGTCCTGGAGGTCCGCACCGGACGCTACCTGGCAGCGGTGACCAGCGATCTGTCGGATGGCGGTGCGTTGGTGGAACTGCTTCAGCCGACCCGCTGCCGCCGTGGTGATCGCCTGCTGATGGCGGTCCCCGCCCGTGGCGACAAGGCCGACGGGGACTCCGGTCACGGCGTCCTCCTGCCCCGCGACGCGATGGTCCCATCGACCGTGGTGCGCGTCTCCGGGGGTGCCGGTCGCCGTCGGATCGCCATGCGGTTCGATCACGAGCTCCCCCGCTGCGCCGACCGTCGCCTCGTGCAGGCCGCATAGCGTCCTGAGCCAGCCCTCCCGTCCGCGTAGGATGGGGCATGCTCTGGCAGCCCTCCTTGCCCGAACGCTACCTGTCGATGCCCGACGCGGCGTTGGCCGCGGCCATCACCGCCCGCCGGCGCGAGTTGGGCGACCGCTTGCTGGTGCTCGGGCACCACTACCAGCAGGACGACGTGATCCAGCATGCGGATCTCACCGGCGACAGCCTGAAGCTGAGCCAGATGGCCGACGAAGAGGCCCGGAAGCGCGGCACCCGCTTCATCGTCTTCTGCGGGGTCCACTTCATGGCGGAGACCGCCGACATCCTCACCGAGAGCGATGTGCAGGTGATCCTGCCCGATCTCTCCGCCGGTTGCTCCATGGCGGACATGGCCGCGTACGACGACACCGTGGAGGCGTGGGAGTCGATCCACCGCGCGCACCGGTCGGCCGAAGGTGCGGTATGGAACGGCCGCGTGGTGCCGATCACCTATGTGAACTCCTCCGCCGCCATCAAGGCGTTCGTGGGCGAGCATGGCGGCGCCTGCTGCACAAGCAGCAACGCGTCCGCGGTCTTCGACTGGGCGCTGCGCGGCGGCGACGAGCCGCGCCGGCGTGGCGAGGAGATCAAGCTGCTCTTCCTGCCCGACCAGCACTTGGGACGGAACACCGCCGCGCAGAAGGGACTCCTGACCGAGGTCGACGAGGCGGCGGGCCGCGGATCGTCCGAAACCGTGCTCTGGAATCCGAAGCGCGACAACGGGGGTCTTTCCGACGAGCAGATCCGCGCCGCGAAGGTGCTGCTCTGGGCGGGCCACTGCAGCGTGCACAAGCTGTTCCGCCCCGAGCACGTGGACCAGCTTCGCGCCGAGTACCGCGACCGCGGCGGCATCACGATCATCGTGCATCCCGAGTGCGCCAAGGAGGTCGTGGACCAGGCCGACCTCTCCGGTTCCACCGAGCACATCATTCAAACGCTGCGCAAGGCCAAGCCGGGCACGAACTGGGCGATCGGCACCGAGGTCCACCTCGTGGCCCGCCTCGCCCGCGAGGTCGCCGAGCGCGGGGTGCATGCCCGAATCCTCAGCGACTGCCAGTGCCTCTGCACCACGATGTACCGGATCGACCAGCCCCACCTTCTTTGGGCGCTCGACAACCTGGCGGAGGGGAAGGTCGTCAATCGCGTCGCCGTCCACCCCGAGGCGCGGGCGAAGGCCAGGCTGGCCCTCGACCGCATGTTGGCGAACGTCGGCGGCCCGCGCGCGACGGTCCTCGTGGACTGAACCACCTGTCGGAACGGCATACACTCACGTTCCCGCGGCGCCAACCTGTCGCGCCGCGCATCGCATCCTTTCCGGAAGGCGCCCATGTCCGAGTCCACTCCCCGTCCACGCCGCTGGCTGCGACGCCTGGTGATCCTGATCGTCCTGCTGGTGGTGGCCGTCGGCGTGCTGATCGCGCTGGCCCCGACGCTCCTCGGCACCGCCGCCGGTCGAAGCGCGATCGCCTCGACGGTGAACGGCGGGATCAAGGGAACCGTCTCGATCGGCGAGTTGAACCTGGCCTGGACGAGCGGTCAGTCGATCAAGCACTTGGTGGTGAAGGACCCGGTGGGGCGCACGGTCGCCGATCTCGACCTGGCGGTGGACAAGTCGCTCCTCGAGCTTCTGAAGGGCGGGTACCTCGCGGCTTCGCTGGGCGTTTCCGGTTCCCTCGACACCGATGTGCGTGCGAACGGCTCGACCAGCCTGGGCGATGCGTTCGCGAGCCGCGGCACCGGCGGGTCGTCGAAGCCTTCGGCGCCTGCGACGGGACCGCCCCTCCCCGCCGGGCTCGACGCCACCGTCGATCTCAAGGGACTCAACGTGCGCGTGCACGACGACGCCAGCGACCGCACGCTCGAAATCAAGGCGCTCAACGGCACGGCGATCGTGTCGGGCACGCGACCGGTTTCGCTCCAGTTGCGCGGCGGCACCACCTTCGCGGGCCAGAGCGGCACCTTCGCCCTCGACGCGTCGGCGACCAACCTCGTGCGCAGCGACGGCTCGCTGACCTTCAAGGGCGCCGGCGCCAGTGCCGATCTCTCGATCGAATCGGTGTCCCTGCCGCTCTCGGGCATGACGGTGAGTGTGAAGAACATGGTTGCATCCCTCGCGGCTCCCGACCTACTCGGTACCGCCACGCTCACCGCCGACGGCGCCGCCACCATCGACGGGAACGTGGCGAGCAGCCTCCAAGCCAACATCAGCGCGGGAGGACTGTTCGACGAGAAGGGCGCCTTCGCCCTCGCCCTCGACCGGATCGAGGGTTCGCTCGACGCCAAGAACGTGCCGACGGCGCTGGCCCAGCCCTTCCTGAAGGACACGCCGCTCGTCGCCAGCCGCGACCTCGGACCGACCATCGACGCCCTGGCGACCTTCGGTGCCGGCACGGAGCGGCGCATCGATCTCTCGGCGACGACGCAGCAGATGAAGCTCGTGGCCGGGGCGACCGTCGATCCCGCCAGCGGCGCGGTGGCATCGGACCGGGTCGAGCTGGACCTCGCGATCACGCCCGAGCTGCTCGCCGACGCCGCCAAGCTGCGCATCGACGCGGCCATGCCGGTGAGCGTGCACCTGACGAACCTGCGCATCCCTGGCACGAACAAGAACGGCCAGCGCGATCTCGCCGCCACCGCCCTGGCCGGAAGGGTGACCATTCCCAACACGGTCCAACTGCACTCGGAGACAGGCGATCCGCTCGCCGAACTCGAGGCGATCGACCTGCGGATCGACGCGCCGCGCCTGGGCGACGGCGCTTCCCTGGCGCTCGACGGGAAGGTGGACGGCGCGGTGCTCAAGGCCACCGCCGCCCTTTCCGAACTGGTCGGCACCAACGGTCTCAACGCCGCCGACGCCATGCGGGGCGACATCGCCGTTTCGCTGACGGGCATGTCGGGCGACCGGGTCGCAAACTTCGCACCGGAGGCGCAGCGCGAGCTTGTCGCCGAAGTCCTGCGCGGACCGCTTGAGATGGTCCTCGCGAAGCAGGGACCGCTCCTCGGCGGCAAGGCCACCGCAGACCTCACCGGTGCGGCGCTGACGGCAAGGGCCGAGACCGCGATCGGCGACGACGCCATCACGCTGGCCGTGCCGAGCGCCACACTGCACGCGACACCGAAGCTCGTCGAGTTGGCGCAGGCCGGCGCCGAGAGCCCAATCCGCCTCGCGGCGCCTGGCGTGGTCAAGTTGTCGGCGCCGGCGGTGTCGATTCCGAGGGCGAAGCTCTCCCCCTTCGATCTCGCGGGCATCCCCCTGACCGCCGCCGTGAGCGCAGGCTCGCTGGAACTCGCCGGCGTGCCGGGCACCGCCGCGGCCGTTCAGGTGGACGGCCTGGTGGTCGATGCCACCGCCACCATCGGCGGCGAGACGAAGGCCAAGGGCAAGGCGGCGATCGCGACGCCCGGATCGCCCGTCGCCCAGGTCGGGTTCGACGTGGCGATGGGAAGCGGCGACGCCGCGGCGCTCGCGGCCACGATCGACGCCACCGGGCTTCAGATCGCGGGACTCGAACGACTGCTCGGACGGGAGCCGAAGTCCCTCACCGATCTGGTGGGCGCGACCGGAACCGTTCGCGCCACCGCCAGCCGTGGAAACGACGGCGTCCTTCGAATCAAGGCGGTGCCGGCGCTCGAGCAGCTCGGCGGCGAGATCGACGTCAATGCGAGTCCGGGCCTCTACGAGATCGCCACCCGCAACCTGAAGACGACCGTCCAGCCGGCGCTCATCGAGCGCTACCTGGAACCCAGTTCGGCGGGGACGGGCGGCACGGCGGGGTCCGCGCCCGCGCCGCCGGGAATCAAGGTCACGGCGCCGGTCGGACTCAGCCTCGACATCGATCGGCTCACGGTCGATCCCGCCCTCTTCGGCGACGGTCCGATCGATCCCGGGAAGGTGGTTGGCGACATGAAGGTCGTCGCCGCACCGATCCAGATGCAGGCGCCGTCGGGCGAGCGACTCGGCTTCGAACGCCTGACCTTCCAGGCCAAGGTCACCCGGCTGAACGAGCCGGTGAACCTCACGATCGACGGTGCCGGCTCGTCCGGCTCTCCCAGTTCGGTCAAGGGAACCGCGAGCATCGCCCACCTGCTCGACGCCGCGTCCCGACTGGCCACAGATGCCGCGACGGTGGATCTCGACCTGACGGCACAGGGCATCCCGACCGCCGTGCTGGACCGGATGCAGAACTTCGACGGCAAGCTCGTCGCCGCGCTGGGCGACACGGTGGCCGTGAATGCCAAGGCCGCCGGCCTCTCGAGGGACGGCGGCATCCTCGCCGGGGCCATGACCTCTCCGAACGGCCGGCTCGACATCCCGGAGATGGTGATGAAGAACAAGGCCATCACCATCGCTCCCGCCAAGCCGATCACCGGCCAGCTCGCGGTGACGAAGCCGCTGCGCGAGAAGCTCCTGCACTCGATCAACCCGATCCTCGCGGACATCCGCACCACCGAGCAGCCGCTCAAGCTCACGATCTCGAGCGCGAACGTGCCGCTCGACGGCGACCGGAAGCGCCTGAACGCCAACGGCCAGCTCACCTTCGGCAAGGTCGAGTTCGATCCGGGCTCGACGATGCTGGGCTTCCTCGAGCTGTTCAACAAGAAGGACGTCAACAGCATCCCGGGCTTCATCTCGCCGCTGAACGTCAAGATCACCAACGGCGAGCTCACCTACGACGACTTCGCGGTCAAGGTCGGCAAGTACGGCGAGAACGACTACAAGCACCAGCTCGTGTTCTTCGGCGACATCGATCTCGCCAGCAAGCCGGAGATGGCGAAGTCGATCAAGGCCCGCTATCCCGGCGACGGACTCGCCAAGAGCATCAAGGAGGTGCCGGCGGCCGTCGGATTCGTGTACGTGGAGATCGACTTCTACGGACCGCTCTACGACAGCGCCGGAAACTCCGTGCCCCTCAAGTACAAGATCAACCTCGGCGCGGAGCTCCCCAAGAAGCCCGAGGAGATCCTGAACGATCCGAAGGTGAAGGACCTGATCGACGAGGGCCTGAAGAGCATCTTCGACAAGGGGAAGAAGAAGTAGCGCCGACCGGGGTCGGGTGTCGGTTGCGACGAAAGGGTGTGCCACTGACTGCCCGTGTGTGCGGGCAAGAACGGGTGCCACTGATTGCCCGGCTTGGCGGGCAGTCAGTGCGCAAGGCATGAATCGGAGACCCAACGCACCGACTGGCCCCACATAGGGCCAATCGGTGGCACACACCCCGATCCACGCCCAACGCACCGACTGGCCGCAGACCCGGCCAATCGGTGGCAC
>JAGQOG010000013.1 GCA_020427695.1 Phycisphaerales bacterium | reverse complement strand
TATACTCGGCACTTCTTGTGACGTGGCCGAAGTGGCGGAATTGGCAGACGCGCCGGATTCAAAATCCGGTTCTGGGGAACCAGAGTGGGGGTTCGACTCCCCCCTTCGGCATTCGCCCTCCCGATGACGGGAGGGCGTTCTCGTTCGTCGCGTGGCGCCAGGACCGTGTGCCACCGATTGGCCGGGTCGGCGGCCAGTCGGTGCGGCGTGGGTGAGTCGTCGGCGATGGAACTGGAGGACGCGAGAGGCACTGACTGCCCCCCAGACAGGGGGCAATCAGTGGCACCTGCGCAGACACCGGGCGTTCGATGTGGGCGTGCGCACGAGCAGTGAACGCACGCGCATCCGATCAACCGGTCCAGTTCGCAAGCATCAATCCAACGTCGGAGCCGTCGACGATGCCGTCCGCGTTGAGATCCGCCTGCGGAGTGCTCGTGCCCCATGCGGCCAGCAGGACGCCGAGATCCGCGCCGTTGACGGCGCCGTCGCCGTTCAGGTCGCCCGGAACGACGACCACCAGGTCGTAGACATACGCGGCGCCGGAATGGGGGGCGCTGTTGTCCGACTGGTCGCCGTTCACACCCGTCGCGGCACTGTCCTCCCACCACGCTCCGAGAACGACCGTCGATTCGAAGAGGGAAATGGACGAGCCGAAGAAGTCCTCGGGATCGGGGTTCGTCGCCTTCAGGTAGGCCACCTGCACCCAGGCGGTCCCGTTCCACCAGTAGACGTAGGCGGCCCCGGAGTCGGGTGCGTCGTTGTTCTCCTGCTCGCCGCGGCCACCTGTCGAACCGCTGTCCTCGAGCCACGCGCCCACGACAATGATGTCGCCCGCCATGGCGACGGAGATCCCGAATTGGTCCTCCGCCTCGGTGTTCGATGCCTTGAGGTAGGACTGCTCGGCCCACGTGTCTCCGTTTCGCACGAAGACGAATGCGGCGCCGGCGTTGGGGGCGTCGTTGTTCGACTGCTCGTTGTCGACGCCCGACGAGCTGCAATCCTCGCTCACCGCCCCGACGACCAACCTGTCGCCTGAAACGGAGACGGATCGACCGAAGGCGTCGAGGGACTGGGTGTTCGACGCCTTGAGGTACGCCTGTTGCGTCCAGGTGGTCCCGTCGCGCACAAAGACATAGGCGGCGCCCGAATCCGGTGCTCCATTGTTGAACTCGCTGCCGTTGACGCCCGTCGAACTGCTGTCCTCCTCCGACGCCCCGACGACCAACGTGTCGCCTGAGATCGACACGCTGCCGCCGAAGTGGTCCCCGGCGCCGGGGTTCGACGCCTTCACGTAGGCCTGCTGGATCCAGCCGGAGTCGGTGCGCACGAAGACGTACACGGCACCGGCACCGGTGGCGTTGTTGTTCGACCCGTCTCCGTCGATGCCGCTCGAGTTGCTGTCCTCCGCGCCGGCCCCAACGGCGATCGTGTCGCCGTCGATCGCGACCGATCCGCCGAAGAGGTCGCCCATGCCCGTGTTGGACGCCTTGAGATACGCCTGCTGAACCCAGGTGCCTGCGTGGCGTCCGAACACGTACGCGGCGCCGGCCTCGTTGGCGTCGTTGTTCGACTGGTCACCGTTGACGCCCGTCGCGGCGCTGTCTTCCCACGGCGCCGCGACGACGATCGTGTCGCCCGAGATGGCGACCCGCGAGCCGAACGCCTCGGCGTTCTCGGAGTTCGACGCCTTGAGATATGCCGTTTGGATCCACGTGCCGCCGGTCCGTTCGAAGACGTAGGCGGCCCCGGCGGTCAGGCTGATGTTGTTGATCTGGTCGCCGTTGACCCCCGACGCAGCGCTGTCCTCGGCGTAGGCGCCCACCACCACCGTGTCGCCGGAGATCGCGACCGAGTATCCGAAGAAGTCGTTCGCTTCGCTGTTGGAGGCCTTGAGGTAGGTCTGTTGGGCGATCGGATCGACCGTCAGCGGATACCGGGCCCCTCGATCGTCGACCAGCAGTCGCAGCGTGTCGCCAGTGGTCTCCATCGCCGCTGGGAGCGCCGTGCCGTCCGCATCCCACGCTCGAAGTTCGGAATAGGTCAGCCGGGCGGCACCCGAAGCGTTCACAAAGCGCACACCCAAGCGATCGTCGTCCGACACCGCGCACAGGTCGCCTCGCACGGCAAGAGCGATCGACAACCGGCCGTCACCCTCGGGTCGGGACGACAAGGTGTACCCGTGCTCGAGTCCACGATTGTCGTTGATCCACCACTCGGTGAGCTCGCTGCTCCACGCGTAGGCAAGTCGTTGTCCAAGCGCCTCCACGCTCGCGGCGACTTCGACGGCGCATTCGCGGTTCTCGCGTCCCCAGCGCACGAGATCGAGTCCCCAGCTCCAGTCGCCACGGTCTGGCGTCGTCTCGAAGCCGTGGCCGTCGAAGCACACCGTCCACCGCTGGCCAGGATTCCGCGCGACGTGGTGTCCGAGCTTGTCTCCGACCACGTCGTGTTGCGCGGCCCTGTGTGCGGCGCGAATTGCAGACAGATCCGACGCCGAGAGCTCGTTTGGCACGTCCCAGGTCGGCGTTTCCGGTTGGGACAGTGCTTGTGCCTGCAGCGGGCACACGATGAGTACGGCCGTCGGGAGCAGACCCAAGGAGATCCTCCGTCCGAGCGTCTGAGCAACGTTCAGCCTTGTCCACTGTCGTCCGAGCATGGCGTGGCCTCCGTATCTGTGGGCGGACCCCTCCGCGACCATTGCGCAGTCGGATCGCCGGTTGGACCAAAACACCGAAGAAATTCACCGAACTCGTACCGGTACGATGAGGTGCATCCACTCCCTGCCCCGTGGCTTCGAATCACGACGGGGGCGTGAGACGTCGGGTGCGTCCAGTGTCGGCGCTCGCCGGACAGCGCACCGCTTGCGACAAGCCCCGTCCATCGACCGCGCTCGGCAGTGGCACCCCGTTCACAGGTCATCTCCGAGGACTTCGCCGCGGAGCCAGGCCTGTGCAAACGCCCAGGATCGCTTGACCGACATGGGCGAGAGGTCCAGCATCCGCGCCGTGTCGGCAATGCTCAGCCCCCCGAAGAACCTGAGCTGGACGATCTGGGCGGCGCGTGGATCCTCCCTCTCGAGGCGTGCAAGAGCGTCGTCCAGGACGAGCAGGTCGATGGCCTTGTCGTCGTTGGTGGGCTTGGCCTCGTCCACATCGAACGCCATGCGGACGCAATCGCCGCCCCTCTTGTTGGCCGCACGCCGGCGGGCGTGGTCGATGAGGATCCGGCGCATCGTTCCCGCGGCCGCAGCAAGGAACTGTCTTTGGTTTTCCCAACTCGCCCCTTGCTCGGCGAGTCGTAGGTAGACCTCGTGAACCAGAGCCGTTGCCTGGAGCGTGTGCTCGTCGCGCTCACCGGCCATCTGCGCCTGCGCCAACTGCCGCAGCCGGCCGTAGACCTGCTCGAACAGCTTGCCGTTCGGCGTCCCGACGCTCAAATGGCACCCCCTGGTTCGGTGCTCCCGGCGGGGATCGTACCGCCCGGGGCGGCCGTTCCAAAGCAGAAAGTGCCGCAATCCGGGCCCCTGCACCATGCGGAACGCTCGCCGGCTCCCTCGGGCAGCGGCCCGGGCCATCCTGCCCGTCGCCAGTCTTGACGCCACCTCGCCCGACGGAATCGAGGCCAGTGGCGCCTTTGGCGCATCCGGGGATCGCGGAACGTCTCCCAACCATGGTCCACTCGCCCGCCGCTCTGCGCACTTGGGGACGGCAGATTCGTACGGCACGTACGAGCCCTTCTGGGACCACGACTTGGAGGTCTTGCAATGCGACAGGTGATCAGTGCAGCGGCGCTGGCCGCGACCGCGCTTGGTGTTGCCGTGATGGCGAGCAGTTGGCAGTCCGGCGCTCTGGCCGCTCCCCCGGGCGGCAATGGCAATGGCAACGGGAACGGCGGTGGTGGGGGAGGAGGCGGCGGTGGAGGCGACTGCACGCCGCCCACGGTGTGGATGGTGTGGTACGACGGCGCAGACGGCGCGGCTCCAGAGTGCGGCGCGACCGATCCGTTCGCTCCGCTGGCGCCGGAGATCACCGGGATGGGTCCCGGCACCTGCTGCATCAGCGGTGGTACCAACCCCGATCTCCGCAGCACGCTCGCGAGCAGCTCGCACCACTTCTCCATGAACTGGCAGAGCGACTTCTGCGGCGGACCGGTCCCGTGCCCCGACTGTCCGACCTGCGGCGAGGTGATTCCCGAGGATGCCGCCGGCGATCCCGTCTATGCGCTCGACACGAAGATCGCCTGCCATCTCGATCCGGACGGGAACGGCGGCGTACTCGTGACGTTCCTGGCCTCAGGCACACCCGACGGCGGGAAGAAGGAGAAGCGCTGGGTCTCGGACCCGCTGCCGGTGAAGTGCATCGTGGATGCGGACGACGTCAATCCGAACGGACTGATCGATCCGTGGGAATCCTTCACGCTGATCGTGCGCGAGCCCTCTGTCGCCCTCTACCCGCAGACGGGGCCGGGCGAGGTGCGGTTCATTTCGGTCGGCGATGTCCGCTTCGACGTGTGGACGCCGCCGGCGCCGTGATGCCGTCCCGGATCCCATGCGGATCGTCGCGCACGCATGATGTGCGCCACCGATTGGCCGCATTGGCGGCCAATCGGTGCGTCCGCAACTCGTGAGAAGGAGGTCGGGAGTCACCGCTCGGAGCCAAGTTGGGCTCCCATCCGGTCGCACACACGGCATCCGAAGAAAGGACGCCCGGCTCCCTTCGTTCAACCGGTCCAGACGGCAAGCAAGAGGCCGAGGTCGGCGCCGTTCACCGCGCCGTCGCCGTCGAGATCGCCGAGGCAGCAGGGCGCGGGGCATGTTCCCCAGGCGCTCAGGAGCACGCCGAGGTCGGCGCCGTTGACCGATCCGTCGCGGTTGAGGTCGGCCGGCAGGGGGCCGGCCGGCTGGACACTCACGGTCACGTTGTCCAACTGGGCCACGTCGGGCGCGAACCGATGCTCGGCGCGAATGTACAGGGCCTCCACCGCCTGCAGCACCGCGGCGAGCTCCCGGTCCGTCGCCCGAGCCCCGCCAGGTCCGTCGTGCGTCCACCCCGTGGAAGCGGCGAGCGGAATGTCGTAGGTCGTCCAGCCGGCGCCGATCGGCGGCATGTCGAAGACCAGGCGCATCCCCGCACCATCGAGAATGACGTCCTCCTGTTCGAACAGGGTGCCGAGGCCCAGGTCGGCGAGATCGAAGTGCAGTCCCTCGGGCGCGCCGCACAGTTGGCTGACGATCTCAAGCGGCGCCTCCCAATACTGCACGTGGCCGGCACCGCAGGATCCGTCGGGATCGGGAAACTCGAGGTAGCCGCCGGGATTCATGGGCTGGCAAATCTCGTTGCCGCAATCGACGGACACCTCGCAGCCCTGGGTCGCCGGACAGCCACCGGGACAGCACGGGAGCAGAAGGATGGGCGATGCCGGATCGACGAATCCCGGCCGGAAGCACATGGTCACGACCAGCCAACCCTGCGTGCCCTCGTCGAATGTCTCGGCGATCGACGTCGCGGCAGAAAGAGCGACGGCCGCAGTCGCGATGCCGCCGATGAATCGAGTTGTCATTGCCTTCCTCCGGTGCCCTGGAATCGGAACACGCCGGCGGCGCCGGACGAGCCGGATCGCCGCAACGGCGATCGTACCGGTGCGTTCCGGTACCGCCAACGAATCCTGCCGATGGGTGCCCTTATGGGACCGACTCGATTGTTCGCGATGCCTCGTGACCGTGTGGCGAGCGAGCGGGTTCGCACCCCGATCAGCCCGACCAGTCGGACAAGAGAAGCCCGAGATCGGTGCCATCGACCACGCCGTCGCCGTTGAGGTCGGCGTCACCGCCGAGCACTCCCCAGTCCGCCAGCAGGAGGCCGAGGTCGGCGCCGTCGATCGAGCCGTCGCCGTTGAGGTCCGCGGGAAGCAGGTCTGAAAGCGTGAAGACGAAGACGGCGCCCGCATTCTCCGCCGTGTTGTTGGCCTGGTCTCCGTTCACACCCGTCGCGGCACTGTTCTCGGAGTCGGCACCCACCACGGCCGTCTCGCCGGAGACGGCGACGAATCGGCCGAACCGATCGCCTTCCTCCGTGTTCGATGCCTTGAGGTAGGCCGTCTGGGCGACTGGATCGATGGCGGTCGCAGGTTGCGTGTCCCCGCGTGCGGCATGAACGTCCGACCTGTCCGTCGGCGCGAGTCGATTGGGCGCCCTGGTGAAACCATCACACTCTGAGCCCGCGGTTGCTGCTGCCCACAGGGCGGGGAGCGCGATCGCCGCCACCACGATTCCGATTCTCGGGACGCTGCGAATGCTCATGGAGGCACACTCCAGTGGTCTGGGATCCAGCGGAGCCGCGATTCCGCGGCGGGTCAGGGCGTCTGCGACACTCTAGTCCTTATGACCCCGGATCCAAGAACAACGGGAAAAGAACGTCCCCG
>JAGQOG010000230.1 GCA_020427695.1 Phycisphaerales bacterium | reverse complement strand
CACGGCCAGGATGGCCGTGGCGCCCGTCGACCGTGGCAGCCGTCGACCGTCGTATCCGCCCCAGCGCCTACGGCTCCCGCCGCGCGACGCGCCGCACCCCTTCGACCATGGCGAGATCCGCGAAGCGGGCCGGTTCGATCGTGCCGACGACCACCTTGCTCTCCGGCGCCGTCGCCAACACGTCGAGTCCCGCGGCCTTCAGCGCCGTGGTTGTCGCGCCGTCCACCAGCACGGTCACGGGCACCGCACGGTCGGTGGGCTGCACGGCCCGATCGCCTGCTTCCGCGACCAGGCGATCGCGATCGACGAAGATGCCCTTCGGATCCTCCACGTCGACGATCGCGGTGAAGAGCTCCGGAGACAACACGCGCCACAGTCGTTCAAGCCGGGCCTGCTGCGCTTCGCGGGCCGCCCGCTGCTGCACCAGCTCGGACACCTTGCTCGGCAGCGGTTCCGGATGCGGATCGATCACGATCGACAGCCCCAGCTCGTCGCGAAGCGACGCCAGAAGAACGAAGACCTGCTCCTGGGCGGCGATGCTGCCGCTCACCAGCATGAATGGACCGAACACCGCCGCGGTCGAACGAACCGCGTGCGCCGAGGACGGATCCGCGGCCAGCGCCTCGTTCACCGTTTGCTGGAGCGCTCGCTCCACGTGGTCCCGACCAGCGCCAGCGTGCTCCGCCGACGCCATCAGCGCCGTCACGAGTTCGTCGATCGGGTGCAGAACCGTCACCGGCGCCGACGCGTCGGCGGGCGCTGCGGGCCAGGCCGTCGCGCCGCCGGCCAGACGACCCTGGTCGGTGGGGAGCACACCTTGGACGGCCGCTCGAAGCTCGGACAACGCCTCCGCGAAGGCTGTCTGTGCCGTATCGGTCTGCTGGACGACGAGCTGGCCGTCCGTCACCGAGATCGTGCCCATCGGCGCTGTTCCATCCGCCGGAGCGGGCACGAACGCCACCACGATCTCCGCCACCCGCGCGGTGGGATTGTCCCCACCCGCCTCGGTGGCCAGATCGCGCACGTCGTAGATCGTGGTTGTGCGGGCGTCTTTGAATCGATCGACCGCGCCGCGCTCCGCGTCGTCACGAACCGCCCCTTGCGGCTGCCCCGGGGCGTCCCCGCCCGGACCGACAAGTCCGGCGTCCTGCTTGCCAACCAGCGACCGGTCCTTGCGGTCGGCGCTGGCGTCGGGGAGCTCCTTCGTCTCTTCGCGCTTGCGCAAGTTCGCCTCGAAGCTCACCTGTGAGTCGTCGAGACCACGGCGCACATCAGGCGCGCTGCGCGACTCGGCGGGCGGCGCCGCGGACGCGGGGGGAGGCGGCGGGGGGGCCGTCGGCCCCGATGCGGTGGCTGCGGGGTCTGCCGGGGCTGCGGGCCTCCCGGCGAGCCCGGGGAATCCACCGCCGCCACCACCGCTGCCACCACCTGCGCCACCACCTGCGCCACCTCCTGCGAAGGAACCGCCGCTGGCCGCGCCCGCGGCGTCCACCGGTTGCGATGTCGGTGCGATCGTGCCGACGAAGTTGCCCCTGGAGCGCTGCATCGGAAACTGGATCGGATCCGCCGCCTTGCGGAGCGCTTCACTGTCCGGAGCGCTCGACTGCGCCGCGGCCCACGTGACGACGCCGCCTGCCGCAGCCGGCGGCGGAGCGGCGCCACCCGACGGCGGAGCCGCGACCTTGACCGGTTGACCCAACTGCGCCCCGAGCGACTCGTGTCCGGCGGCGCCCGCGACGGTGACCGCTCGGGCCTCGAACCCGGAGATCGTCCCGGTCGCCAGCGGCGCGCTTTCCAGTTGCAGGTGGAGCTTGTCCTCGACCTCCGCCCGACGGCGTCCGAGCTCGTCGCTCGCCGACGCGTCTTCCCGCGGGGCCTTCTCGAGCCGGAGCGCGTACAGGTACACAACGTTCTCGTTGTTTCCGCCGTTGATGTCTTCGCCAACCGATTCGGGTGCCGGTTCGCGCCCAACCTTCGAGAAGTACTGCGTGAGCATGGGCTGCGGCCGACGTCCCGCCGGGCCGAAGAAGCCGTCCCACGCGGTGCCCTGCGGCAGCTCGATCGGCACCGCCACCAGCATCGGCTTGCCGCCGAGGGTGACCCGCGCCTTCTCGACCGCCACGAAGCTCGTGTACGGCGTCATGATCTGGTACGTCTCGCCGAGGGCCACCACCTTCTGGCGCACCGCGAGATCGAGGGACCCTTCCTGCACCGCGGCCAGGTGCGGGGCGAGGATCGTGTCCACTTCCGCTCGCGCCCAGAGAGCCGGAAGCTGGGCGTGGCCCGGAGCCGTCGTCGGAAGGGTGACCGGAATCGTGCGCTCGTAGCGCCCGTTTCCGGTGCGCCCGGTGATGGTGATCGTGCCCGTGCCACCCTTGGTGTAGCGGCCGTGGATCACCAGCGGCTTCACGTCGTAGAGGTCGGGGATGAGACCGCCGGCACCGGCCGGCTGTCCGGGCACCACATCGGTCACACCGAGGTTGTCGCTGAACGCGACCTGGATGTCGGTCAGGACCGGATTCTCGATGCGGCGGGCAAACCGCTCGACCGCGGCGTCGGCGCCATCGGACAGCAGCACGAACTCGCTGGCGCCGCGGCCGGCCAGGGCCATGTTCTCGAGCAGGTAGCGATTGACGCTATTGCCGATCCCGAAGCTGAAGACCCGGGTGGTGCGGGCGTTCTCGCCGACCGCGGCGATGATCGCCTGGTCGTTGCCCACGTAGCCGTCGGTCAGGAACATGCAGATGCGCATGGGCGCGCCGGCATCGGCACCGGCGAAGCCGGCCTCGTTGACCGCCAGCACGCGCTCGCCCTTCTCCGTGGACCAGGTGCCGCGCAGGCGCAGCTCGACGCCCTGCGGCTGCAGGATCGTGGGAAGGTCGAGACCAAGCTTGAGCGGAACCGCCACCCGGTCGTTGACGCGCAAGCGCCAGCCGAACGGCGAGCCGTTGTCCTGTTCGATCGAGGCAAATGGCACCACGACGCTGACCTGGCGCCCGTCGGCCGGAAGATCGGCCAGGCCCGCGGCATCGAGATCGCCGCCGCCCGGCGCCGTCTGCACGAGGGCGGCCTGGATCGCCTTCATCATCTCCGTTCCGCCACCGCCGCCTTGGCCGGCGAGGAACGCCTGCGCGGCGGCCTGGTTCTCCGGCGTGGCCGGACGCGGCTCCGACCACAGCACCCGGGTGCTGCCCGCGAACGTGATCAGGTTGAACGTGTCGGAGGGCCGCATGGCCGCGATCGCCTTCGCCATGACCTCCTTCGCCTTCTCGATCGGGAAGCCCCGCATGGAGCCCGACGTGTCGAGCACGAAGACGAGTTCGCGCGGGCGCACCATCGACGGCTCGACCCGTGCCGGGGGATTGAGCACCAGGCTGACGAATCCGCCCTTCTGCGCCTCGGCATGGGCGAACACGCCCTCGGCCACGCCTTCACCCGCGGCGGACCACGAGAGCACGAAGTCGCGGTTGGGAATCTCGGCCTGGTTGGCCAACACCACCTCGGCCTGTCCCAGTCCGTCGCCCTCGCGTTCCACGATCTTGTGGAGTTCGCTGCGGAGATCCTTGATGGCGGGCCCGCCGGTGTCGATCGACACGCTCAGCGACACGTCATGACCCGCCCGCGTCGGCGGGCGCACGGGCATTGGGGTGATGCGCGATGCGTCCGGCACCTGGTTGGTGTCGGGCGAGAATCCGCCCCCCGCCGCCGGAAGTCGGTTCGGCAGCCAGAACCAGCGTCCGTTCACCTGGCCGCTGCCGTCGCTGTACAGCTCGCCCTTCTCGATCGCGCCATCGGCGTAGGCGGCCTTGAAGCTGCAGGTGCGCGTCACCGCGCCATCGGTGGCCTGCTGCCACCATGCGGGTGCCGGCGGCGAAACGGGAGTGGCCCGGAAGAGCTCCTTCGCCAGCTCGTCGCCCGTCGGGGGCGCCGCGATGGGACCGCTGCTGCCGGCGGCGACCGCACCGTCCGCATCCTCGATCGTGATCGTGGCCGGTCCCAGCAGCGTCACGCCGCGCCGCGCCTCGAAGCACTCGGGCAGCCCCGGCGGCGGGCTCCAGCTCGTGCCCGGGATGTAGCGCGGTCCGACCACCATCGGGAACGCGAACGAGTAGCGTCCGTCGCGCTGCTCGAGCGTCTCGATGTAGCTGATCTCGACCTCGACCGTCGCGTTGGGCTCGATGTTCGCAACCGACTGCGTGAAGATGTTCGGTCGCTCCTGTTCGAGCAGGCTGGCCACGTAGCCGCTTTCGCGGGCGGCCTCGTAGATGCGACGCGCCGCTTCCCGCTCCTTCACCTCGCCGTCGACGATCCGTTCGCCGACGATCATCCGCATGCGGTCCACCGCGGAACGGTGGCTCATGGGGAAGGTGTACACCGCCTCGATCTTCTGAGGGTAGGGATTGGAGTAGGTCTGTCGCAGCGTCACGCGGCTGAAGTGGCCCGCGATGTCCACGTGGACGTCGGTGTGCTTGAGGGGGCACGGGCCGAGCAGGGCGCCGTCCTTGTCGAGCGCCTCGAGCCGGCCGCCGTCGGGCAGTTGCACGACATCGCAGGCGAGCGCCGAGCGATCGGCATGGGGAACCAGCAGGGCGGCCACGCCGAGGAAGAGCACGATGACGGCGGCGGCACGGGTGATCGGGTTCATGACAACACTCCTCATGCGATCGGCGAAACGAATGGGCGCTGGAGGCTCGTCTTCGGTGGAGGCCGCTTCGGGGTCGACGGCCACCGCCGCCAACAGACGGGCGCGGCCGGCCGCGGCGCGCTCGGCGTTCGTGCGGTGCCACTGCCGCAACAGGGCATCAAGCTCGTCCGCCGGCGGAGGTCCGGCGTCGCCTTCGAGATTGGGTCGGATGTCGGTCATGACAGGCGTGCCTCCTTCAGGCCCGCGGCGAGGTGTTCGCGTGCGCGGGCAAGCAGCTTGTAGAAGCCGCTGCGCGACAGGCCGAGCGCGTCCTGGGCGGCGCTGATCGGATCCTGGTCGAGGTAGTACAGGTGGACGGCGAGGCGCTCGTCCTCGGGGAGGGATTCGAGCGCGGCACCGAGACGATCGAGCTGCTCGCTCTGCTCGGCGGGCGCGGGGTGGTCGCCGGCGCGGAGTCGGGCGGCGGACTGGTTCATGGCTTCCCCCTCGTGGCGGCGGCGGCGGCCGGCGGCACGGCGTCGTTCCGAACACACGCGTCGCGCAATCCCGAAGAGCCACGAGCGCAGGCGGCCCGGCGATTCGAGGTTGGCCAGCAGTCGGTGGGCACGGATGAATGTCTCCTGGACGGCGTCGTCGGCCTCGGTGAAGCCGTCCGCCCCCGGCCCGGCGTGTCGCCGGCAAAGCGACAGCACCACGGCCGCGTGCCGGTCGTAGATCCGGCCGAACGCCTCGTGATCGCCGGCCAGTGCGGCCGCGAGATCGGTTGCGTCCTCCGGAGCCGCATCGCCGGTGCCCGTTTCGGAGCCCCGGCGCGCCTGTTCGAGGGCGAACTGGCTCACCGGAAGGGGAGTGGCCGACGGCGGAGCGTTGTCTCCGCGCTGGTCGGATTCCGGCCCGGGTCGGTCGTCGTTCGGGGAGGAGGACATGGACCGGGGAACATTCTCGGTCTTTCAGTCGGCTCCGCCAGCGCGGCGCCGCGGCGTTCTCCGAGAACCCCGGAGTCACCCACGGGCACTCGAGCTCGTGCTCCCATGCCAACGCGAATCGCTTGCCGGCGATGCTGGTCTCGGAGCCAACCAGACCCGTGCGGATCCCATCGACCGGTCATCCGTCTTCGAATGCCGGGAGCGGGCCCGTCTTGAGGTGCGTTCGACATGGCCGAGCATGCTCAGGAGGCCACGGTCCAGTCGAAGTCTGCACCTTTCGCCCAGCGCCGATCGGGGTGCGTTTGTTTGGCCGCTTCACTTCCTCGCCGGGCACGATCGACCGGGCACCGGCGACGACAACGCCCGGAACGGTCACCTCGCAGATGCAGTCCCAAGTTCCCGGGGGCACCTCGACGACCTGGCAGATTGCCTCGCTGGCTCCGGACATCGGCTCGTACCAGATCTCGACCACGCCACCCTGCTCGATGTCGCCGCCCGCGCTTGGCTTGAGCTTGAGGTAGACCTCGTACTTGCCTCCGCTCTGGTACTGAAGGAACGTCTGGATGGGAACACCGCCGCCGAAGTTCGCCTGCAGCGAGGGATTCGGGATGAACGGCAGTGCCGCAGAGGTCAGGCAGTTCGGCGCACCCGGCCTCGGGTTGGGGCAGGCCTGACCCGTTCCGGCTCGGCAAACGTCCCGGGCGTCTCCGAAGTATCCGCCGTTGGGGTTCGCCGATCGCGTCGACTGGGCGTTCACGTTCGCCCGTTCCGCGCACACGCAGTCCCACGATCCGCTCGGAACATAGACCGTCTCCCGCGATCCGTCGGCGTAGCTGATCTCGACGGGGCCGAGCAGGTCGATGTTCTGGTTGTCATGAGGGGGATCGAGCGCGATGTAGAGCGAGCGATTTCCGCCCCGCAGGAACGCCACGCTCGTCTGGATCGGCACGCCCCCGCCCTTGATGTCGATCGGTGTCGATGGCGTCGTCCCCGGCGACGCCGAACTCGTCTGCGGCGATTGACAACCGACGATGCCGATTGTCCACGCGAGCGCTCCGATCAACCACACCCGCCGCAGAAGTGCGCGAGCGCACCGAGATGCCAACGGACGCCAGGCGCTGAACCGGCCGCCACCGAGTTTGAACATGATGTGTCCCCCTTTGGACCGCCACGGATGTCGAGGTCGACGTCCGAATGATACGACCCCCTCGCTGGGAGGCAAGCGAGGCGAGTCCCGCGGTGCGGGCGCCCGAGAACACACGCACGAACTACGGCGCGGCTCGCACGAGGTCCCATGCGTCCTGGACCCGTCGGGCATGGAACGGCGGAATCGAGCCGTAGCGCCGTGCGAACATCTCCTCGCCGTGCGTCAGCAGGACGGTCGCGCGGTGGGGCCGACCGGCCTTGGCCTCGGCAATCCCGAGCCAAAGCACGGCGTGTGCGACGTACCCCGCGTGGCCGATCCGGCGTTCGTGGTCCCGCGCCGTGCGCAGCATGGAACGCCCCTCCTTCAGACGTCCGGCGTCCACCGCGATCTCCCCCAACGACTGCAGCGCGTTCGCGGCCCGCGAGACGTCGTCCACTTCCAGAAAGCGTTCCACCAGTCCTTCAAGGAGCCGACCCACCTCGTCCGGCCGCTCGCGGAGCTTCTCGGTCACCGCGAGATTGAGTCGCAGTCGGTCGATGGCCCGTCCATGCGGATCGGTGCACGTTCCGTCCTCGTAGACCGCCAGCGCCTGCCGCTGGTACGCGGCGGCATCGTCCAGGCGCTCACGCTCCTTCTCCAGAAGACCGAGGTTCGAGAGCAGCGCCGGCTTGAAGCGCAGAAGCTTCGCGTTCCTCTCGATCAGATCGAGGCCACGGCGAAGGCACTGTTCCGCAAAGGACTTGTCGGAGCGCGTCGCGACCAGGCCCGCCACGTTGAGGAGGTGAATCCACCATTCCCCGTCCGCCAGCCAGTCGAGATGCTCGACCGCCCAACGGTACCAGGGCAGGACCAGCGGCTCCTGGCCTCGTACCCACCAGAAGTGAGAGGACGTCTTCAACAGGCTTACGGCGGTGTCGAACGAGTCGCGGTCGCGCTGCGCGAAGCGAAGGGCCGCCTGCATCTGGGGAACCTCGGCCGCGAGTACGTCGATCAGGGCGGCCTCGCCGGTTCGTTGGGGGGCGATCCGGCGTCCGGCGGCAAGATCGTCGAGAAAACGCAGGCGACGGCGCTCGTACGGAACGAGATGCGTGTCCGCCGGACCGAGAGCAGCGAGGCGCTGACGCACGTACGCCAGAAGCGGCTCGGACATGTCGTATCGCCTGGTCCGGGGATCGCGCGCGATCATCGCCGCATTGATCAAGCCGCGCAACGACTTGTAGATCTCGACTCCCGCGATACGGGGCGGAGGGGCGTCCGACCTTGCACCTGCTGGATCGTCGGCAACGTCGGCACAAACGAACTCCGCCGCCTCGAGCGTCCAGCCGCCACGGAACAGGGACAGCCGCTCCAACAGCGTTCGCTCGGCCACCGGCAGCGCGTCGATGTTCGCGGAGAATGCGGCGTTGAGCGATGAATCCGCGTTCGCCATGAGGTCTTCGAGCCGCGAGTGGATCTCTTCGAGCGAGAGGCTCGCGCGAAGAGAGGCCACGATCTCGATGAAGAGCGGCAGGCCGGACAAGCGGTGGACAATCGATCGGACCAGCCCTGGATCGTCATGCGCGGTGGGGAAGGCCGGTTCCGCGGCCCGAGCGCGGGCCACGAACAACTCGCCCGCGGCGCTGCGAAGAACACGCTCCCAGTCGGAGGCCTTCGACGGAGGACATTCGAGCCCCTCCACGCGCAGCGCGGGGACGCCACGCGAGGAGTTTCGAGTCGAAACCGCCACGATTGCGCTGCGTGACGGCGCGAACGCGCCAGCGCACTCGAGGACCGCCTGCTCAACCGCCTGAATGTCGTCGAGAACCACGAGCACACGATGCCGCTGGAGCCACTCGCGCAGCGGCCGACCCGTCGAACTCGGCACCGGGTCGCGGCGGTCGGACAGGCGGAGCTCCTGCAAACCTCGCAGGATCCCTTCCTCGACGACGACCGCAGTCGAGCCGGGCCCCATCGACTTCAGCGACACCCAAACGACTCCCTCGAACTCGCCGAGAAGTCCCTGTTCGGTCTCCTGCGCCAACTGCTGCACAAGTCGGGTCTTCCCGGCCCCCGGCAGTCCGTACGCCAGGACCAGCGGCGACCGGTCGTCGACGATCATGGCGCGGATCTCGGCCAGCTCCGCGACGCGGTCCACGAATCCCGTGGGTGGCGGGACCGGAGCGGTCGACGGTATTCGAGGCACGGATACCGACTCCCCGGAGAGCACCAACCGCAGCATGCAGCAGGCATCGCCGATGTCGCGCAAACGCTTCCGTGGATCCGCCACCAGGCACGTGGCGAGGAGCGTCCGCAGCAGAATCGGGAATTCGTCGAGAAGATGGATGGGCAGCGTGCAGTCCGCCGCCGCCGCGAGTTCGGTTCTGGTGAACGGACGACGGCCCGTGAGGCTCTCCCACAGCACACACCCGAACGACCAGATGTCCGCTCGCTTGTCCACGTTGGGCCAGTCGCCTGCATGGATCTCCGGCGCGGCGTAGTCCAACGTCCAGCCCCGCGGCGGCTCGCGCGCAGGCGAGACGACGCTGCTCGACTCGTTCGAAACCGGCAACCACCGAGCGCCCGCCATGCCGAGGTCGATGATCTTCGCCCGGTCGTCCGGGCCCACGATCAGGTTGGAGCACTTGACGTCGAAGTGCCGCAGCTCGCGTTCGAGGTCGTGGAGATACTGGAGCCCGGTGGCGAGATCGAGGCAGATCCGGCATGCGCGATCCACCGAAAGCGGCCCCTCGCGCTTCAGCACGTCCGCAAGGTCGCTTCCGTCGACGTGTTCCATCACGATGAACGGCGGAAGGCCGCGATCGTAGTCGTAGAACGCCGCAACGCAGGGATGCTGCGCCTTTGCAAGCCACTCGGCCTCCCTTTCGAGGTACGGATGATCAAGGTTGCTGTTCGGCTTCAGGACCTTGATGGCGACCACGCGCTGCTTCCGCCGGTCCCACGCCTGGAACACCAGGGCCACCCCACCGCCCCCGAGGAATCGGATGTACGAGTAGCCGCGACCCTCGGGGAAGTGCGCTCGAAACGGATCCTCCGGCGGAGGATCAGTTGCCGTGGAATCGGACGAGTCGTCGGACACGATCGCACCACGCCTTCTCTTGCGCCTGCCCCCCGGGCCGGCACCCGGGCCGGCAACGATCTACCGGAAACGAGCCCCGAAGAACATGCCGATCGCCGCGGCCCCGCCGGAGGGAATGTAGCTCTTCACCGTGCCCGACCACTCGTCGGCATGGGCCTTCGTCCACTCGAGCCCCTCGGACACGTGCGACTCGACGGTGGACCAGTCCACCTCGGCAAGGTGCACTTGGCGAAGCACGACGAACAGAAGCGCCGCCGCCCCGGCAGCGAGCACGATCATCTTGATCGACTTGCGGACCGCCCAGGCGAGGAAGAAGCCGGCCATGAAGCTGGGCCCCAGGCGCACGAGCGCTGGTGCGATTCGATCGACGAGGCGCGGTTCGACCGGAGCGGGGGCCGCACCCACCGACGAATCGGGCCCCGACGCGAATCCCGCGACGAGCCCCGCGGCGGCGGAGCCGCCCTGGGGTCCCGCCGGCATCGGCTTGGGAGCGGTGGCGGCGGCGTAGGCCCACACGGCAACTCCAGCGATCGACAACACGAAGGCCAGCCAAAGGGACCGCGACTGGCGGAGGCGTCGGACGACGTTCGGCTGCTGCT
>JAGQOG010000229.1 GCA_020427695.1 Phycisphaerales bacterium | reverse complement strand
GACGGGCGTACTTCTCGTACGGCAGCGTGCTGCCATGCAACCGCACGTTCCAAAGGAGGCCGGTGCCGGCGTGACGGCGGCGGACCGCGGCAAGATCGGCCGCCCGCCAATCGAAGCCCCAGCGCTCGCAGAAGGCGACACGGGACGGACCATCCGTGGCCAGCTCACCGTCGTCGGTGGCGACAACCGCCGGAAGCGCAACCACGCGGAGATCGGCGGCGCGCAGTCGCATGCTCAGCTCGAGCGGGCCAAGGGGGAGGTTGATCGCCGACGCGCCGTCGATAGACGCGAACGCCTCGGCGTCGATGGCGGCGACGCCTCCGCTGAAGGCGTCGCACTCCTCGGGGAAGCGGAATGCCTCGGCTGGGCCTCCCGCGCCGAGTTCGTGGTGACCCTTGGGGTGGACGACGAACGTTCCCATCGAGGCAACGGCACCGTCGGCGCGCACCCGTTTGGCCACCACGGCACCCGAACGAGGCATGGCGCGCAACGCGTCGACGAGGATCGAGCGCCAGTTCGCCGGCTCGACGGCCCGCAGGGTGGGACTGAAGAGGAACACGGTGGCGCCGCTTCGCTCGACCCGCCAGCCGGTCGCGCACGCGGCGACGCCGGTCGGCACTTCTGCTCGAGACGACGAGGCCGGAGGGGAGTCGGGCGGTGTCATCGGGCCGCGGGCAGAAACCGAGCCAACGGATCGCGAGGTGGGGGCGTGCATGCCTGCTTATCGGTCCATTCGGGGGCCACCCTGAGGCGGAAGATCGCCCACCAGGGCCATGCCAACACGCCCACCAGGGCCATGCACGCCCACCAGGGCCACGCCCACCAGGGCCATGCACTGCACGACGGTCCCCTGGTGCAACCGGACACGCACCGTTCGCACCGTTCTGAATTTGGACACGCACGACTCGGGTTGGGGTCCGGATGGTCTCGTCGATCTCTATCGCTTAAGCAATGTCATGCCAAATACTTGCGAAGAGTGACGGGCAGGTTCCGCTCGCGCGGAGGGGCCGTCCTTCAGATCCGCTTCAGATCCGGGGCCGCAAGAGTGCCTGTCCAACTTCGGTCTGTGCAAGGCGAACCCGGGTGGCCAACCGGTGGATCTCTTCGACTCGAACGGCACACGAACCGACACGATCAACGTGCCGGGTGGCGCGACCTCGGCAACCCAGACCGTCTCGAGCGGCCGAACACCGCCCAGAGCGCCGGCACGGCCATTTCGAAGCCCTGCAACGAGCGGTCCGACTGAGGAGCGGTCCCCCGTCGTCCCTGCGAAGGCCGGCCGCCTGCAGCAAGCAGCCACAGGCGGCCGGGGCGTGTTCGAACGGTCCGTTCGAGAACGGGGCGGGGCCGGTGACATCGCCGTCAATCGGGCGACGAGCAGCACTCCTCCTTCGGATCCTTGAGCTTCACCAGGGCGCCCTTCTGCACCGCGGCGATCTCGTCGGAACTCACCTTGGACGGGTTCTGACCCGGGCAGTTGGGCGGGTTCCCGGTCGGCTTCATGACCGTGTCGTCGGTGTGCTCGCAATCGCCCATGGCGTGACCGAGCTCATGGGCGAGGACGCCATCGGCGTCGGGATCGCAGTCCGCGATTGCCGCGTCGGAAACGATCACCTTCGCCGACGCCGTGCCCCCGCCGAACGTGGTGCCGTCGCCTCGGCCGTGGTTGTCGCCGTTGGTCTTGACGAACTTCGAGACGAAGAACACCTCAATGCACTCGTTCTCGCCCTTCTCGTCCACCTCGCCTTTGAGGCTTCGCAACTCCGTCACGCCGTCCGCCGCCTCGACCTTCTCGATTGTCTTGTAGCCCGGCTTGTTCACGTAGACCGGATCCTGCCACTCGATCTCGACGCACGCCTTGGCCCAGATCGTGTCGGCCTTGGCCTTGAAGACCTCGTAGCTGGTGCCGGTCTTGGTGGCGTCGTTGGCGCCGGTGCCGATGAAGACCGGCTGCACGCACACCTTGCGCTTGTTGCAGCGCTGGGCCTCGGGGCAGTCCGGGATCGTGCCGAAGTCCTTGCGGGGCACGTCCTCCGCCTCGACATCCACCTGCACCTCGACAAGTTGGCCCGTGATGGGAAGCTCCACACTGAGCTGCAACTGTCCCGTGACGGACAGCCCATCGCCGGTGTCGAAGGCGTGACCGACGAACTGGCCGCCCCACAGCTCCGTCGCGGTGAAGCCATCCTCGAGGCCGGTCGGCATCGGCGGCACGAACTGGTCGATCTGCCAGTCGTGCCTCTGGAACTGCAGCGGGATGAACAGATCGCCGGTCTCGGGATTCCAGGTGCCGGGCAGCGCCTGCGGCTCGAGTCGGAAGTCGATCCCGCCAGTCGGGCCTTCGAGCGTGTTGACGCCCGGGCACAGCATCGTGAGCTGGACGGGATGGACCAGGCGCACATCGGACGTCGCCTGCGGATCGTCGAGGATGAACGCGATGTCCGCGCTGAACGGCGCCGGTTGGACGCCAACACTCGTGGTCGCCTGACCGGCGAGATCCTGCCACTTGCCCTCGTAGAGATGTCCTTGTTCGAGCGGTGGCGGGCACGGACCCCAGTTCGCCAAGAGCGCGCCCAGGTCGGCGCCGTCAACGATGCCGTTGCCGTCGAGGTCGCCAGTGCCGACCTGACCCCAGGTGCTCAAGAGCTGACCCAGGTCGGCGCCATCGACGATGCCATTGTTGTCGAGATCGCCGGTGCAGGCGCCGGCGTCGAGCACGCCAAGACCGAACGCGACCAGGATCGCCGCACTCCCGCAGACGAGTTCCGTTGTTCCTCGCATGACCATCGCTCCTTTCTTCAGAGTGGTTCAAGGCCACAGGAAGAAACGGAGGGGCGCGACGACACTCACGCGAGGCGGGCAAGTTTCCCTAGACGGCCGACCGGCCTCCCGCGCGACGCCAGGCGCTCAACTGCCCCAAGTGCACCGCCTCGTGGTGCACCATGATGTGCACCGCCGCCTCGGCGATGCACGTCCAGCGCCGGGCCCAGCGCGGGAACGGAAGAGGCTCCGCCCACACCCCGTCGTCGGCGCTCTCGACGGCCACCGCGACGGCATCGTGGGCATTGGTGTACTTCTCGATCAACGTCAATCGCGGGAGGTAGGCGGCAGCGTCGGCGAGCGGTGACGACTTCCGCCCGTGGGGATGGTCGATCGGGTCCTCGACCGGCTCCCGGCGCACGATCCCGCCGAGCAGTTCGGTGTACACCAATAGGTGGCTCAGGATCCACGCCGGGTGGTTCATAACCACGCCCGGCACGGGCTGGGCGATCATGTCCGCGTCGGAGAGATCGCCCACCAGGCGGAGGGCGTAGTCGCGCTGGTGGGCCCAGCTCAGAAGCAGGGGTCGGGGGGTCGGCATCACGCTCATGGGGCCGGATGGTACGGCGAGGTGAATTCTCGCCCCCTTCCCGATCTATCCCTTGACGATCTATGCATTGCTTGGGTATGGTTTCGGCATGACCACCCCTGCCCCCCACCCGGTCAACGCGCGGCGCCGGTCAGACGACAGCTCGTCCGGCCTGCTCCAAGGCACGCTCGATCTCCTGATCCTCCGCACCCTCGAGACCGCGTCGCGCCATGGCTACGGGGTCGCCAAGCGCCTGCGCGAGGCGAGCGACGAGGTGATCCTCGTTGAGGAGGGTTCGCTG
>JAGQOG010000228.1 GCA_020427695.1 Phycisphaerales bacterium | reverse complement strand
GTCAGGTACGGCTCTGTGCGGCGCTCGATCTTCATGGTGCCCGAGGGCTTGGCTTTCCAACTCATGAACGATGCTCCGGAACGGCGGCGGGTCTCAGCGGTCGAGCTCGGCCGCGATGATGTGCAGCGAGCCCAGCACGGCCACGATGTCGGGAAGCATGTGCCCTTCGATCATCTTGGGGAAGGCTGCGAAGTTGAGGAACGCGGGCGGCCGGCACTTGGCGCGGAAGGCGCACTTGGTGCCGTCGGCGACGAGGTAGAAGCCGAACTCGCCGGTGGCCGTCTCGATCGGGGCGTACACCTCCCCGATGGGAGTGTCCCAGCCGCGGTTGTGCATGAAGATCTCGAACTGCTGGATCGTGGCCTCGATCGAGCCGTACACGTCGGCCTTGGGCGGAAGCCGAAGCTTCGCGTTGGCGACGCTGTCGATCGGTCCCTTGGGAATGTTGTCGATGAGCTGGTCCAGGATGCCCATGGACTGGCGGATCTCCTCGATCCGCACCAGGAATCGGCAGAAGCAGTCGCCGTCGGTGGCGATCGCGACGTTGAAGCGGACGGGCTCGGCGCCGTTGCCGTCCCAATCGGGCTTGAAGCAGAGGTACGGCTCGTCCTTGCGGAGATCGCGCTTGACGCCCGAGGCCCGGGCCACCGGACCGGACAGGCTCCATGCCACCGCGTCGTCGCGGCTGATCGCGCCGACGCCCTGGAGCCGGTCCAGGAAGATCCGGTTCCGCAGGAGGAGCGTCTCCATGTCCGCGAGCGCCCTTGGCAGCCGCACGTCGATCAGGTGGCGCACCATGCGGCGGAAGGTCTCGTCGTCGGGGATGTCGCGCCAGGCTCCACCCACCCGCGACCAGTCGGGGTGGAAGCGCTGTCCCGAGACGTACTCGATGATGTCGTAGATGAACTCGCGCTCGTTGAACCCGTACAGGAAGCCCGTGAAGGCGCCGGTGTCGAGCGCCGCGGCGCCGATGCAAAGGAGGTGGCTCTGGATGCGTCCGATCTCGCTGAGGATCGTGCGCACGACCTTGCAGCGCGGCGTCAGGTCGATCCCGAAGAGCGTCTCCACGCCGTGGTGCCAGGCGAGGTCGTTCAGGATCGGACCGGAATACTCCATCCGGCTCGTCGTGCAGACGTACTGGTTGTAGTCGTGGTGCTCCGCCAGCTTCTCGAAGCCCGAGTGGAGGTAGCCGATGTGGGGGGTGGCACGCGCGATCCGCTCGCCATCGAGCTCGAGCACGATGCGGAGGGTGGTGTGGGTTGCGGGGTGCTGGGGACCGAAGTTGAGCACCCAGCGGTCGGGCAGGCTGGGTCGGTCGCGGAGGTACTCCGGGGCATCCACATCGACGTCGAACTGGTCCGCGGGATGAAGGGTATAGGGCATGGCGGTGGGAGCGGGTCGCATCCGGCGGGCGCATCGCCCCTTCGGAGCATCTGGGATTCGGCAAGTATAGAGGAGGCGGCCGTGAGCGTCCCGCGGGCCCGCGCGCGGGGTCTTGAAGGAGTCGCGTCGGAATGGCGCCGATATACTGGGCCAGGAGGTGGGGAAACCGTCCCCCGACGAGCGACGATGCCAGACCAGCAGTCAGAGGGCGCGCAACGCCCGGGTTGTCGCGACCAGCCAGCGACCGCGGATGAGCCTCCCCCCAGTCCCCGCAGCGCGTCGATCCGTATCGCCGCCCCCGGTGCGCCCGCCGACGCCGCGACCGCGGGGCCGGTGATCGTCGCGGTGCGGGCGGAGTCGCACCGCGGACCGGCCATCGACCTCGCCTGGATCGAATCGAACCTGGTCCGAGCGGTGGAGCGATTGGCCGAGGGAACCGGCGCCACCGCGGACGCGGGCCAGTCCCGGGAGCGCTCGCCGCGGACACGTCGGTTCCGCGTGCCGCGTGAGATCGACGTTCGGATCGTCGGCGACGGGCGGATGCGCGAGCTGCATGCCCGCCATTGCGGGCTGGACTCGACGACCGACGTCCTGACGTTTCCGGGCGACCTCGACGAGCTGGGCGGTCCCTCCCGCGTGGACATCGCCGTCTGTCGCGACGAGGCGGCGCGCCGCGCCGACGCATCGGATCGCCCCGTGGAGCCCGAACTCCTGCTCTACGCCCTCCACGGTGTGCTCCATTGCCTGGGCTACGACGACCACGAGCCCGACGACTACGCGCTCATGCACGAGGAGGAGGATCGCATTCTCAAGGCGATCGGCGTGGGGCCGGTCTTCCGAGCACCTGTTGCGGCGAGCCGGGCGGAGGACGCCGCGAGCGCCGCCGCCGACGCCACCCGCTCGGTCGTCGAATCGTCGCCGCAAGGCGGAGGCCGATGAGTCCGATGATGGCCATCCTCGGGGTCTTGGTGCTGGCGGCGACGGCCTACCTGGCCGCGCTCCACCTGGCCATCCTCCAAGCGAGCGTCTCGGTTCTTCAGAAGCGGCTGGTGGGCAACGGGCGGGCGCGGGATGCCGAGTGGATCGCGCCCCGCCTGCCGATGCTGGCCCAAGCGGTGGCGCTTCTCCGCACCTCGGGTCGCGTCGCGTTCTTCGCGCTGCTTCTCGCGGAGATGGTCGGGATCGGCGAGTCCGTGCCCCTCACCTGGGGACGGTTGGTGGGCTCGGCCGCGGTTTCCACGGTGGTGCTCTGGCTGGTGACCAGCGTGATGGCCTCGGCGATCGCGGAGCACGCGACCGAGGGCATCGTGATCCGGAGCATGCCGGCGTTGCGCCTGGTCCAGGGACTGGCGATACCGCTGAATTGGATCTGTCGCGTGATCGACGAAGCGATGCGACGCCTGACCGGCGCGAACCTCCAGCCCGAGGATCCCGAGGACGAGCTTCTCGCGAGCATCGAGGACACGCAGCGCGAGGGCGGGCTCGACGAGGTCGCCGCCGCCCTGCTGGAGAACGTCGTCGAGTTCACTTCGACCGTGGTGAGCGAGGTCATGACGCCGCGCACGGACATCGAGGGAATCTCCTACACCGACGACTTGTCCGCGATCCGGGCCTTCATCAGCGAGGCGGGCCATTCGCGGGTGCCCGTCTACCGGGAGAACCTCGACTCGATCCTGGGCATTCTCTACGTCAAGGACCTCATCCCGTACCTCGGCGAGGAGCCGGGAGACTTCCGACTTCTGCCGCTGCTGCGACAGCCGATCCGCGTCCCGGAGACCAAGCCGGTCCGTGAGCTGCTCAAGGACTTTCAGCGCAGCGAGGTGCACTTGGCCCTGGTGGTGGACGAGTACGGCGGCACCGCGGGACTGGTGACGATCGAAGACGTCCTGGAGGAGATCGTCGGCGAGATCCGCGACGAGCACGAGCCGGACGACGAGGACGAGCCGACGCTCGACCGGATCGCCCCCGACCTGGTCGAGGTCGATGGTCGATTCCGCATCGACGAGCTGAACGAGATCCTGGGGCTCGAACTTCCGGACGAGGCGTACGACACGGTGGCGGGCCTGGTCCTGGCCCACCTGGGCCGGGTTCCCACGGCCGCCGAGACCTTCCGGATCGGGACGCTGTCGGTGGAGGTGTTGGAGGCCACGCCGACGCAGGTGCGACGGATTCGAGTTCGCCTGCCTTCCGCGGATCAGGAGCCGCGGGAGCGGGAGCCGACGTCGGAAGCGGCCCGGCAGCCGTCCTGACGCCCGAGCCCGGCGGCCCCCGATCGTGCGGGGCGGGGCCACCCGGGGCCCGAGAATCGATAACGGGCCTGAAAGCCCGGCCGGGCTGCTCCCAAACATGCTTTCATGAGCTACGCCATGCCCGGGAACCGAACGTACCAAGGCCACGACGGCATCGGCGACGATCCATCACGCAACGACGCGCGCATCCGCCAGGACGGGCTGGACGACAGCGAGAAGATCGTGTCCACCCTGATGCACCTCTGGCCCGTGGGCACCACGGTCGTCGGTCCGCTGGCGCTCGCGCTGCCCTTCGTGCTGTGGCTGGTGCAAAAGCAGCGCAGTCCCTTCGTCGACGACCACGGGCGGGAGGTGATCAACTTCCTGCTCAGCTTCGTCATCATCAACGCCCTGTTGGCGATCACGATCATCGGCATGGCGGCGCTGCCGTTCGTTTGGATCTACGCGGTGGTGTCGGTCATCCGCGGCGCCATCGCCGCCGGCCACGGCGAGTACTTCCGCTACCCGATGACGATCCGCATGCTCGGCTGATCGGCCGCGCCGCGGCGCGTCCGCCCGGTACACTCCGCGGATGCCGCTGCTTTCCGCCCGCCAACTGGTCAAGTCCTATTCCGGCCGCCGCGTCGTCGACGAGGTGAGCTTCGAGGTCGAGGCGGGCGAGATCGTCGGACTGCTCGGACGCAACGGCGCCGGCAAGACCACCAGCTTCCGCATGACCATCGGCATGATCACGCCCGAGGCGGGGCAGGTCATCTTCAACGGCCGCGACGTCACCGCGCTGCCGATGTACCGCCATGCGCTCGCGGGCATGGGATACCTCAGCCAGGAGCCGAGCGTCTTTCAGCGCTTGAGCGTCGAGCAGAATCTCCTGGCGATCCTCGAGACGCAGCGGCTCTCGCGCACCGCCCGCCGACAGCGGGCGCGGGAGCTGCTCGAGCAGTTCGGGCTCGTGCACAAGGCGAAGCAGGAGGCACGCACCTGCTCGGGCGGCGAGCGCCGCCGGCTGGAGATCGCCCGGGCCCTGATCACGCGTCCGCGGCTCATGCTCCTGGACGAGCCCTTCGCCGCCGTCGATCCGCACACGGTCGAGGATCTCCAGGCCGAGGTTCGCAAGCTCGCGGGAGACGGGCTGGCGGTGCTCGTCACCGACCACAACGTGCAGCAGACCCTCCGCATCTGCGATCGCGCCTACATCATCCATGAAGGCAAGAACCTGCGGGAAGGCGACCCGAAGTCGATCATCAACGACCCCATGGTGCGCGAGGCGTACCTCGCCTCGACCTTCCGCGGCGACGAGTTCGGATGATCCGCCGCCCGATGGCGCCCGCGGCCGCGTGCGGTACCATCCCTCCATGCATCGCCCGTACTCGGCCCGGCTCCTCCCGCCGCTTCTTGCCGTTGCGGTCCTGCCGCTCCTTGCGGGATGCGTTCGTCGCACGATCACGGTGACGTCGAACCCCGACGGCGCGCTGATCTTCCTCAACGAACGCGAAGTGGGCCGCACGCCGCTCGAAGTCGAGTTCACGTACTACGGCACCTACGACGTGCGCGTGGTCAAGGAGGGCTACGAGACGCTGGTCACCTCAAGCGACGCCAAGCCGCCGGTGTGGGACACGATCCCGCTCGACCTGTTCTCGGAGCTGGCACCGGGCACGCACGAGGCGCGGGTGGCCTGGCACTACGACCTCGTGCCCCGTGTCGGCGACGAGGCCGGACTGCTCGAGCGGGCCCGGTCGGCGCGGGCAACGACGGAGGCCGAGAACTTCGAGGAGGGTCCTTCCGAGGAATCGGCGGCAGCGTCCGACGGGGAGGCGGACGCGGAGGCCGGGGCGGAGACGAATCCGCCCGCGCCGGGCCCCTCGTGACGGCGGCTCCGTCGCGTCCTCGGCGTCGCCGTCTACCATCAGCACGATGCCGCTCGCCCCGGTGACCATTCCGCTCCAGGTGCTGGACACGGCGCCGCAGCGCCCGGTGTTCGCCCAAGGACCGCGCAGCCTCTCGAGCGTGCGACTGCTGCGGATCAGCGTCACCGATCGTTGCAACCTCCGCTGCGTCTACTGCATGCCCGAGGAGGGCATGCACTTCGCCGACCGGTCGGACCTTCTTTCCCCCGACGACATCGAGTCCGTGGCCCGGGTGGCGGTGGACGTGGGGGTTGAAAGCCTGAAGATCACGGGCGGCGAACCAACCGTGCGGCCGGACATCGTGGAGATCGCGATGCGCCTGAAGGCCCTCGGGCCCAGCGACCTCTCCATGACCACCAACGGCCTCCAGCTGCGACGCCTGGCCGCGCCCTTGCGCGATGCGGGTGTGGAACGGCTCACGCTGAGCCTCGACAGCCTTCAGCCCGACCGGTACGCCGCCATCACCGGCGGCGGGCGGCTCGACCTCTTCTGGGAAGGGGTCGAGGCGGCGGAGCGTGCGGGGTTCGATCGGCTCAAGATCAACATGGTCGTGATGCGGGGACGCAACGACGACGAGGTCGAGGCGATGGCGTCGCTCAGTCTCGAGCGCCGGTGGACCGTGCGCTTCATCGAGTACATGCCGCTCGGCGACAGCCGCTTCACCGTGCCCGGCGTCGATCCCAACGATGCGATCGTCGAGAACGCCCAGGTCGCCCGAAGGCTGGCCGACCGCTTTGGCGAACTGGAGCCGGTGGCACGGCCCACCGAGGCCGGAGTCGGACCGGCGAGCGTCTTCCGCCTCCCCGGCGCGCGGGGCCGCGTGGGGTTCATCAGCGCGATGAGCCGACCGTTCTGCGAGACATGCAATCGGCTGCGGCTGACGGCAACCGGCGAGCTGCGAAGCTGCCTGTTCGATGGCGGCGAGGTGAGCGTGCTCTCGGCCCTGCGACCCGTGGCCGACGACAACGCCCTGCGCACGGCCTTCGCCGAGTGCGTCCGGCTCAAGCCCGAGGTCCACTCCGCCCGCGGCAACCGGGCGATGAGCCAGCTCGGCGGCTGAGCCCTCTCGCGCGAAGATGGTCCGAGGGGTGCGACTGTGCTGCCGGGCGGCGACCGGTAACCGGCGGTCGGGAGTCCCCATGGGAAGCAAGGCGACAGTTGGGCCGATGGCATGCCAGCATGGGCGATTGGCTCGTCTCGATCCGGCACACGCTTCGCGGCACCTCCCAGGAGTCGGCCGAGGCGGCTTCCCTCGTCAGGGATGCCTGGCGGCGGCGCGCTCGCGTCGACCTCCATTGGCTCCGGGCGAGCGGAGAGGAGCAGCGCACCGCGATCACGGTGATCGAGCAGGTCGATCGACGCGAGATCGTGGTCGCCCTTCCGATGGCCGGTGGCGCGGCTCGTCCGCTGATCGCGGGGGAGCCGCTGGCGATGTTCCTCACCAGGTCGGACGGGCGCCATCGCGGCGAGACCGTCGCGTTGGGCCGCATCACGCTGCCCTCCGGTGCCGCGGGGACGTTCCACGGGTATCGGCTCGCCATGCCCGAGCGCTTCGAGCACGACGAACGGCGACAGCGCGGCCGCGTCCTCATCGGATTCGACCTCGCGCCCGAGGCGCGGGTGCTGCCGGTCGGCCGAATCGAGCGTCCGTTCGTCGGGTTCGTGCACGACATCGGCGTCGGAGGCTGTCTGGTCCGGAGCCGCGGCGCCCGGGGTCGAGTCAAGAAGGGAGATCCGGTTGCGATCTTCATCGCGGTTCCCGAAGGACCGACCATCGAAGAGAGCGCCACCGTCACGCACGTTCGATCCGGCAAGAACCCCGAGGATCTCCTGGTTGGCTTCCGCTTCGGCCGCGAGGTCGTCGAGCTGGCCGAGTTCGTCCGGATGATGGAGGTCCGCCGGCGACAACGCTGGCTGACGTGACGCCTTCGCCGGGCTCCAGCCGATATGCTCTACGGACGCGCTTCCGGCCGATACCCAGCTTCCGGGCCGAGACGGTCAGCCACTCCAACGCACCTCGGCGCCGGCACCATTGCAACGAGCACGAAGCAACATGGCCATCGAGACCAACATCGCTCCCCGACAGAAGTGGTGGAACCTGCTCTACCTCGTGCTCTGCCTTGCGCTGGGATTGTGGGGCCTCTACGACTACGCGATCACGATTCCGCGGCGCACCGCCGATGCTGAGCGCTACCAGGCCGCGGAGACCCGCCTGAAGGAGCTCGAGGCGCTCGCCGCCGACGGCGGCAGCCTCACCGAGGCCGAGCGGGGTGAACTCGCAGAGGTCAACAGCACCCTCGCCTCCTTCGGCGGCGACGTGCCGAAGATGCCGCGCACGTGGGACCGCCCGGTGCAGCTCTGGCTGTACGTGATCGGCTGCGGCGTGCTGGGCACGCCGTACTTCGTGTGGTCGCTCTGGTCGATCAGCCGGAAGAAGTTCCGCCTGGAGGACGACGGCACGCTCGTCTCTCCCGCCGGCACCTGGCCGGCGGACCAGATCGCCGACATCGACATGAGCCGGTGGATGGACAAGTCGATGGCGTGGGTCGTTCACCGCGACGGCACGCGGGTGCTGCTCGACGACTACAAGTACAAGGACATGCACCTGATCGTGGGCTCGCTCGCCCATCGCTTCCATCCCGACGACTGGACGACCGAGGCGAAGCTCGTGAAGAAGGACGAGCCGTCCGACGAGGAGGCGGCGGTCGATCCGATCTCGGAGCGGATCACGACGCCCGACGACCTCTGACCCGGTCGTCCGCGCCGGCCTGTCCGGTGCGGCCGAACCATGCGTCTCGCACCGCGCGACCCCAAACGAGATACGAACCCCCCATGCGTCGAAGCGGCTGGCTGCTGGTGGGTCCGGGAATGCTGGTGTGGCTGGCGGCGGTTGCGATTCCGGCGGTGGCCTTGGCCATCGCGGGAGCGGCGGGTGCGGTGGCGGAGGACGGGCCGGGCATGCGCCATGCACTCGGGTTGCTGGGCATCACGCTGGCGTGGGCCTTTTGGGTTGCGGTTCCGGCGGTGCTGCTCGGATGGGTGCCGGGTCGCCTGCTGCACGCGGCACTCGCCGGCGCTGGTTCGCGCAGTGCTCTCGCGGCGCCGGCGATCGTGCTCGCGTTGCTGGTCCCCGTGTTCCTGCCCGCCAACCTCGCGTACTTCGCCTGGTGGCAGGTGCTCGGTCCCGACGGCGCGATGGGCGCGTGGATGATCCGACACGATCTCGTGGCCCCCGCGCGGCAACTCGTGCTCTGGCTGGCGCTGGTCTGCTGGGCGTGGCCGTTGGCCGCCTGGTGCGTCGCGGCGGGCTGCGGCGCCTCCGCCGAGACGGCGTGGGCGCTTCGGCTCGACGGCGCGGGGCGACGGGCGCGTTTGCGCACGGCCCTGCTTGAGGATCGTGCCGGCCTCGGCCTCGCGGTCTCGATCGTGGTCCTGTTCACGCTTGGCAACACCTCGGCGTTCGACTTGGCCCAGGTGCGCTCGATCGGCTTCGAGATTCGCACCTTGGACACGCAGGGCGCTTCGCCGGCGGAGCTGCTGCGGAGCGCCTGGCCGGCCGTGGCTGCGGCGCTGGCCCTGGCGGCCTTCGCCTGGCGCGCGGTGGGGCGGATCGCGGTGCATCCGATCGGCGCGCCGCCGCCGCGCGGTCGCGGCTCGCTGGCCGCCGTGGCGGCGATCGTGCTGGCCACGGTGGTTCTGCCGACCGCCCTCCTCCTCGGCCGCCTGGGCACCGAATCGCGTTGGGGCGAGTTCCTCTCCCTCTACGGTCCCGCCGCCGCGAACACCTTGGCGACGAGCGCGGGTGCCGCCGCGGCGGGTGCCCTGATTGGCCTCGGCACCGCGGCCGCCCGGCTCGGCGGAGGCCGCGCGGTTCGCTTCGGATCGAGTGCGACGGGGACCACCCTTCTGCTCGCGGGGGCGATTCCGGGCACCCTCGTCGCCGCCGGCGTCGCGGCGGCGTACAACCGTGACATGTCCGGACCGCTGATCTACGACACGCCCGTTGCCGTCGTGCTTGGCCTTGTGGCATGCTTCGGCTTCGTGGCCGCGTGCATTGGCCGACTGGCCGCCGCCGGCGAACCTCGAACGCTCGCCGATGCGCGTCGGATGGACGGCGTTTCGACCGCCGGCGCCCTTCTCCGGACGGCCGGCCCGCGCCTGCTCGCCGCCGGAGGTTCGTCGGCGGCCGTCGTCTTCGCCCTCTCGATGAGCGAAGTGATCGTCTCGGCGCGGCTCCAGCCGCCGGGCTGGGACGCCCTCGCGGCCTCCATGCTGAATGCGATGCACTACCAGCACACCGAGACCGTGATGCACGCGGTGGTGGTGCTCCTGGGAATGGCGATCGTCGGCGCGATG
>JAGQOG010000227.1 GCA_020427695.1 Phycisphaerales bacterium | reverse complement strand
CCATCGTCACCGCCGTGCTGGCCGTACTCATTCCGATCGTCGCGGTCATCTTCGTGGTCGTGCTGCTCGGGATCGCCGGGTGGATCCTGATGGCGGCGCGACGTTGGCGAAGGGCGCGAGCGAAGCCCGTGTGACAAGCGGCGCTCGTCGGGGCGGTCTTCCGGCGCGAGGCACGGCGGGAGGGGGTATCATCCTCGCCATGACCGGCGAGCTCGCTATCGTCCTCGGACTGCTGGCAGCCGCGATCCTGATGTTCGGGATCAATCGGCCGCGGATGGACGCCGTGGCGCTGATCATGCTGGTGGCCCTGCCGTTCACCGGGGTCGTCACGGTCGGGGAAACGCTGTCGGGCTTCAGCGATCCGAACATCGTCCTGATCGCGGCCCTGTTCGTGTTGGGTGAAGGTCTCGTTCGCACGGGTGTCGCACGGGCCCTGGGCGACTGGGTGATCCGCCGCACCGGGAGCAGCGAGACCCTGCTGGTGATCCTCCTCATGGCGGTCGTGTGCCTCGTGGGCTCCTTCATGAGCTCGACCGCGGTGACGGCGATCTTCATTCCCGTCGCCCTCCGGATCTCCAAGACCACCGGAACGTCGGCGCGAGGTCTGATGATGCCGCTGAGCGCCGCCGCACTGGTCAGCGGCATGATGACGCTGGTGGCCACAACCCCCAACCTCATCGTCAACGCCGAGCTCCTGCGCCAGGGCGAGGACGGCCTCGGCTTCTTCGCCTTCACGCCGTTCGGACTGCCGATCCTCGCCGTCGCGATCACCTACATGCTGGTCGCCCGTCGCTGGCTGCGCCCCGCCGAGCCGGCAGCGGCCGCCACCTCGACGGCGCCGTCGCTCGCACGCTGGATCGAACAGTACAAGCTGGCGAACCGGGAGCATCGACTTCAGGTGACGGCCTCGTCCCCGCTCGTGGGCGAGCCGCTCTCGGCGATCGATCTCCGCGGCAGCGCGGGCGCCAGCATCATCGCCATCGAACGACCGACGCGCCGGGGCCGTTCGCTCATCGAGGCGACCGCCTCCACCGAGCTGGCGGCCGGCGACGTCCTTTTGGTCGACTGGCCGGACGCAGGCGAGGCCATCGAAGCGCTTCGATCCCGACTCAAGCTGGAGGCGGTGCCGCTCGCAGGCGGATACTTCACCGACCGCACGCAGGAGATCGGAATGGCCGAGGTGCTCGTGCCCGCCGATTCCGACTTCATCGGTCAGACGGTGATCGACGCGAAGTTCCGAACCCGCACCGGTCTGAACGTCATTGGCCTTCGCCGCGGCGCCGAGACGGTTTCCAGCGCGCTCCGTACGACCAGGCTGCACGTCGGCGACACCCTCCTCGTCGTGGGCCGGTGGGGCGACATCGAGAAGATCCAGCCCGACCACGCCGGCATCGTCCTGCTTCGCCTTCCCAGCGAGGCGCGGGACGTCCTGCCCGTCCAGGGTCGGGCCGTGCACGCCGTCGCGATCCTCGCGCTGGTGATCGTCCTCATGGTCACCGGCTGGGTGCCGAACGTCCAAGCGGCGCTGCTCGGCTGCCTGCTCATGGGCGCGTTCGGCTGCATCGACCTGCCCGGGTCCTATCGGGCGATCGACTGGAAGACGCTCGTGCTGATTGTCGGCATGCTGCCCTTCTCGACGGCGCTCCAGCGCACGGGCGGCGTCGATCTCGCCGCCGATGCGCTCATGGCCGCCACCAGCGGCGCCGGAATCCGCGTGGTCCTGGCGGCGCTTTTCGCCATCACCATGTGCCTGGGCATGTTCGTGTCCAACACCGCGACCGCGATCCTGATGGCTCCGGTCGCCATTGCGGTGGCCGGGGACC
The DNA here is from genome assembly GCA_020427695.1 of Phycisphaerales bacterium. Lineage (GTDB taxonomy): Bacteria > Planctomycetota > Phycisphaerae > Phycisphaerales > SM1A02 > JAGQOG01. The sequence goes on along the minus strand of JAGQOG010000227.1, from coordinate 23,075 downwards.
TTGGCGCCTCGCCGAAACCCTTCGCAATGATCGTGGCGCTCGCCGCCTCGACGGCGTTCGTCACGCCCGTCTCCTCGCCCGTCAACACCCTCGTCGTCACCCCCGGGAACTACACCTTCGGGGACTTCGTCCGCATCGGCGGGCCGCTCGCCGTGATCGTGCTGATCCTGAGCGTGACGCTGGTGCCGATGCTCCTACCGCCGTAAGTCCCGGCCGCACTCGCGTCCAGCGCCGGGCACAATCTGGGAGGTGCCGCCTTGAGCCAGACCGCCGTCGTCCAAAAGACCGCGATGCAGAAGGTGCTCGATGTCGTCGAGCGCATCGGCAACCGGGTGCCCCATCCCGCGGTGATCTTCCTCCTGCTGCTCCTGGCGGTGGTGGTCCTGTCGCACGTGCTCTACCTGACGGGGGCGACCGTCCACTACGAGGTGCTCGACGCGGCCACCGACCAGCTGGTGCCGTCAACGGCCACGGCCCGGAGCCTCCTCACGGCGGACGGGATCCGCTTCATGTACACGTCGCTCATCCCGAGCTTCATGGGATTCACGGCCGTCGGACTCATCATCGTGGCAATGGTGGGCGTCGGGGTCGCCGAGGCGGCCGGGCTCATCAACACGCTGATCCGCAAGCTGGTGCTGGTGTCTCCGCCGTGGTCGCTCACCTACATCCTCGTGTTCGTGGGCATCGTGTCGAGCATCGCCGCCGACGCGGGCTACCTCGTGCTCATTCCGCTCGCGGGCACGGCCTTCCTGAGCGTGGGCCGGCATCCGCTGGCCGGACTGGCGGCCGGGTTTGCGGCCGTGGCGGGCGCGTTCACGGTCAACATGCTCATCAAGCCGCTCGACGCGGTGCTCGTCGAGTTCACGAACGACGCGATTCACCTCGTGGATCCCTCGGTGTCGATCGGGCTCACCTCGAACCTCTGGTTCTCGATCGCCTCGGTCATCTTCCTGACGATCGTCATCACGTTCATCACCCAGCGGATCATCGAGCCGCGGCTCGGCCAGTACACGGGGGAGAAGCCCGAGGAGGAATCGGGGGCGCTGACCCCGGCCGAGTCGCGGGGCCTGCTCTACGCGGCCATCGCCCTCGTGGGCGGGCTCGTGCTGTTCGGTGTCCTCGCGATTCCGTCCGGGGCACCGCTCCGCGATCCGGTCACCGGCGCCCTGGTCGGCAACTCGCCGTTCATGAACGGCCTGATCGCGGTGATCATGGTGCTCTTCCTTGTCTCGGGCATCGCCTTCGGCATCGGGTCGGGCTCCATGAAGAGCCTGGGCGACGTCATCAAGGCGATCGAGAAGGCGGTCTCGGGCCTGGGCGGACTGATCTTCCTGCTGCTGATCATCAGCCAGTTCATCTCCTACTTCAACTACAGCAACATGGCGACGCTGCTGGCGGTGACGCTGGCGGACGCCCTCGGGTCGGCCAACATCGGGCCGTTCTGGCTGCTGCTGGGGTTCATCGTGGTCGTCGCCCTGCTGGACTTCCTCATCACGGGCGCCATCGCGAAATGGGCGCTCTTCGCCCCGGTCTTCGTGCCGCTGCTCATGCGGCTCGGCGTCGAGCCGGAGTCGGTGCTGGCCGCCTACCGTGTGGCCGATTCCCCGATCAACGCCATCACGCCGCTCAACGCGTACTTCGCCCTCGTGGTCACGTTCGCCCAGCGGTACGACAAGCAGGCGGGGGTCGGCACCGTGGTGGCGCTCATGCTTCCGTACGTCATGTGGCTCCTGGTGCTCTGGACGATCCTCTTCATGGCCTGGCACCTCCTGGGCCTGCCGTGGGGACTCGCCTGAGCGGCCCGCGACCGTCGACGCCGATCGCCACCTTCCGTTCGCGACCAACCACCGGAGAAAGAGCAACCATGGGAACCTCGACCAGCACCGCCGCGGAGCACGTCGACACGAGCGCAGCCGAGAAGAGGCTGCTCAAGTACCTCGCGATCGACGGCGTCAGCGGCGAGGAGAAGGCGATCGCCGAGGCCGTCGCCACGGACCTTCGCGACCTCGGCGTGCCCGCGACGGCGATCCGTCACGACTCGGTGAACGAGCGCATCCCGCTCCCGACCCAGACGGGGAACCTCATCGTGGACCTCCCCGGGACGACAAACGGCCCGCGACTGGTCTTCGCCACCCACCTGGACACCGTTCCGCTCTGCCGCGGAGCGGAGCCGAAGAAGGACGGCGATCGCGTGGTTCCCAAGGGCAAGACGGCCCTTGGCGGCGACAATCGCACCGGCTGCGCCGTACTCGCCACGCTCGCGGAGACGCTGCTCAAGCACAAGCTGCCGCACCCGCCGATCACGCTGCTCTTCACCGTGCGCGAGGAGAGCGGTCTCCAGGGCGTCCGCTACCTCGACCCGAAGGACCTCGGCGGCGGGGCGATGTGCTTCAACGTGGACAGCAAGCTGGCGTCGGAGCTGATCACGGGCGCCGTCGGTGCGCAGTCCTTCGACGTCCACATCGAGGGGAAGGCCTCGCATGCCGGCGTGGCGCCGGAGAAGGGGATCTCCGCGACCATGGTGGCGGCCGTGGCGCTGGCGGCGCTCCGGCGGGACGGATGGTTCGGGAAGGTCCAGAAGGCCGAAGGTCGCGGCACCAGCAACATCGGCATCTTCGGCGGAAAGGACGGCACCTCGGCCGGCAACGCGACCAACGTCGTGACCGACTACGTCTACCTGCGCGGCGAGGCGCGGAGCCCGGACGACGCGTTCGCCGCCACGATCACCAAGGCGTACGAGAAGGCGTTTGCGCAGGCGGCGTCGGAGGTGCTCGACGACGCGGGCGGTCGGGCCACGGTCAAGTTCGAAGGGCGGGCCGAGTACCCGTCGTTCCGGCTGGGCGAGGACGCGCCTGCGGTCGTTCATGCGAAGCGTGCCGTCGAGTCGATCGGGCTGAAGCCCGCGTGCCTCTTCTCGAACGGCGGCCTCGACGCGAACTGGCTGGTGAAGTACGGACTGCCGACCGTAACCATCGGGGCGGGGCAGTACGACATCCACACCGTGAACGAGTACGTTCACCTCCCCGAGTACTTCCAGGGCTGCCGCCTCGCGGTCGCCCTCGCCACTCAAGGGAATTCGTGACCGATCGCGAACGGGGTCAGTCCCCCTTGACCTGACCGGCGCCGCCGGCCGAGTCCTTCTCTGCCGCCGCGGCCGCCGCGGCTGGTGGAGCCGGTCCCTTGTCCCGCGCCCTTCGGAACAGGGCGCCCGTACGACCCACCTGGAGCCGCCACAGTCCGAATCGCTCCGTCAGCGCCTTGTAGAGCGAGGCGCCCACGAGTGTTCCCAGCGCGATCGAGGCGATGGCGAAGACCGAGGTGACCAGGCCATCGACCCCGGCGGCCCGGTCGCTGAGCATCGTCTTGACGCTCAGAAGGCCGAGCGACCCGGGGACGAGGATCCAGAAGCTCGGCAGGAACGTCACCATCGAGGGCGGTCCCCGGAAGAACTGCTGAATGAAGTAGCCGAGCGGCGTCGCAATCAGCGTGCCGAAGAAGCCGCTCAGCTCGGTGCCGACGAACGTCACCGCCAGCCGCTGCATGGCGACGGTGGGAACGAGGACGGCGAGAATCCACGGCAGCGCATTGCGCGGGGCCGAGAAGTGCATGAACACGCCGATCCCGAACACGGCGACGCCCGCCCATTGCGCCCAGAGCGGATGGACCGAAAGCACGACAGGATCCGACGCGAGGTCGGCCGACCCGCCTCCGATCAGCAGCGCCCCCGCCGCCAGTCCGAACGTGAGGAGGACGAGCTGCACGAACCCGGTGATGAGCCGGCTCGAGCCGCTGACCATGTCGCCGTATGCGAGCTCCACCATCCCGAAGGTGAGCATCGCCCCGGGCAGGAAGGTCACGAGGGGCGGGACCAGCGCCTCCCGCGGGACCAGCGGCACCCCCAGCGCGATCGCGAGGTAGACGAGGGCAGACACGAGCGCCGCGGCCACCACGGCGAGCGGCGCTGCGAGGAGCGGGCGGTTGCGGTTGAGCACCTTGAGCCCGGCGACGATTGCTCCGAGGAGCGCGGCGGCGAGAACGTTGATCAGCGACGGGGCCAGCACCATCGACAGCCCGATGGTCAGGACGATGTGCCCGACGATCACGCCCGCCGTTCCGAACCGCGCCGGCCGGCGGAGGATCTCCGTCAGTCGGGCCAAGCCCTCGGCGGGCACGATCGAGCCCGCCTGCGCCGCCTCGCCGAGCGTGTACACCTCGGCGATCTGATCGAGCCGGAGGTTCTGCAGCGGCCCCTCGGCGAGCGTCATCCGCTCCTCGCCATCCGTCTCCATCGTGACGAAGATCGCCGTCGGGAACGCCACCACGCGGGTGCGTCTCGCGCCCCGCGCGGTCGCCACGCGGCGGAGGAAGAGCTCGACGAGCGCGGTCTGCTCGCCGCACGCGAGATACGCCTGGCCGAGACGGTAGGTGAACTCGAGAAGCTCCCTCGCCTCGACGTCGGTCGCGCTGCGCTGCATGGGTCGCTCCGTCTTCTCTAGGCGCCCCCTCGGGCACGCCCTATCATCGTAATCGTCCGCTGCGACGGCTGCCCATGGTCCGCTCCCGCGCCACCGATCGTGGTTCGTCCCGAGCGCCGTCACCGGCGCAGACGCTCGCCGCATGGTCGTGGCGCTTCGCCTGCTGCTTCGCCTTCTGGCTCGTGCTGGCGACGCGCGGCGGTCTCGCACTTCCGGACATCCTGGCGGGCGCGATCGCCGCCGGCGTCGGCGCATGGACCAGCCTGGCCCTGATCCCGCCCGTCGCGACCCGGGTCGGAGCGGTTGCCACGGTTCGCTTCGCGATTCGCACGGCGGGCGCCTCCGTGGTCGCGGGCGTCGATGTCGCAATCCGGGCGCTCGATCCCCGGCGGAGCGTCAAGCCCGGATTCGTGAGCCACCGATCGATGCTCCGACCGGGCCTCGAGCGCGAGTCGTTCGTCGCTGTCACGGCCCTGCTGCCCGGCACGCTCCCGGTCGCGCGACTGGGAGACGACGTGGTGCAGTACCACTGCCTGGACAGCGAGGCTCCGGTCGAGCGGTCGATTGCCGCCGACGAGCGGAGCTTCGTTGCCCTCTTGCGGGACTCCGTCGCCGTGGTGACGGATGTTCGGCGGCGGCCGCCAGCCGAGGAGCCTCCCCCGTGCTGAGCGCCTTCATGGTCGGCGCCGCCATCTGCGTCCTGGCGACCGTCGCGTGCGGGCTGCTCCGCCTGGTGCTCGCGACGGCGATCGCCGATCGGATTCTGTCCGTGCAACTGTTGGCGACCGGCACGATGGCGAGCCTCCTGCTCGTCGATGCGGCACGACCGACGGGCACCGGGGCCGGAGAGCTGGCGATCGTCCTCGCGATGCTGGCGCCGGTCGCGGCGATCGGCTTCGCCGGTGCCCGGGCACGCTCCCAAGGCCCACGCCACGACGGAGACGGTCCGTGAGCACGCTGTCCTCGGTCATCACCGTTCTGGGCGTGCTGGCAGGCGTGTGCTTCTTCGTCGCCGGTACCGTTGGCCTGCTGCGGTTTCCCGATCCGCTGTCCCGGCTGCACGCGCTGACCAAGGCCGACAATCTCGGTCTCGGCCTGATCGTGCTGGGCCTCATGCCGCAGGCCGAGTGGCCACTGGGACCGGTTCGGCTCCTCGTGGTCTGGCTCGCGGCGATCCTCAGCAGCGCGGTCGCGAGCCAGCTCGTCGGCGGCGCCATCCGGCGCTCAAGCGGGAGCGCCGGAGAGTGACCCTCGCCTTCGACCTGTGCCTCATGCTGCTCCTGGTCGCCTTGGCGGTCTGGACGGTGATGGTGCGGGACACGATGTCGGCCGTGACCGGGCTCATGGGATGTGGCGTGCTCCTGGCCCTCGCATGGATGCGCCTCGCTGCGCCGGACGTCGCCCTCACGGAAGCGGCAATCGGGGCGGGGCTCTCGGGGCTGTTGCTCATTCGTGCGGCGGCCTACGAGCACGCGACGGAAGTGGCCGAACAGGCCCCGCGAGGCACCCGACCGGGGCCTCTGGCGACCGTGTCCGTGGTGGCGCTGTGCGTCGGAGTCGCGGGACTGCTGGTCTTCGCCGTGCTTCGTTTGCCGATTCCGGCGCCGTCGCTGGCGCCGCAGGCCGTCGAACACCTCGAGGCCACCGGCCTCGGGAACGCGGTCACCGCGGTTCTCTTCTCCTACCGGTCGCTGGACACCCTTCTCGAGAAGGCGGTCGTCGTCCTGGGGCTCGTCGGCATCTGGTCGATCGCGCCCGACGCACGGTGGAAGGCGCCGGTGCGCGTCGCGGTCGTCGATGAGGGGCCGATGTCGTTGCTCGGTCGCGTGCTGCCGCCGTTCGGGATCGTGCTCGGCATCCTGCTCGCCTGGAACGGCGCCGACGACGTGGGCGGAGCGTTTCCGGGAGGCACGGTCATCGCCGCGATGTGGCTGCTCGCGCTCACCGCGGGTGCGGTGCGGGCGCCCTCGGCGACGAGCGGCGGCCTCCGGGCCGCGGTCGCGGTCGGGCCGCTCGTCTTTCTTGCCGTCGGCGTCGCCGGGTTCTGGCTGGCGGACACGTTCCTCGCCCTGCCCCCGGGCGCCACGGCGAAGGCGTGGGTCATCGTGGTCGAGGTCGGGCTCACGGTTTCCATCGCGGCGACGATGACGATGCTGGTCGCCGGCCCGCCCGGCGGGGGAGCGACCGGATGACGCCCGACGCGCTCATGGGCATCGCCGCCGCCGCCTTGATCGGCATCGGCCTCGCCGGCGCCATCCTGAACCAGGCGCGGCTGCGTCGCATCATCGGCTGCAACCTGATGGGTGGCGGCGTGCTCCTCCTCCTCGGAGCCGTCGCCCTGCGCGGTGCCGGTTCGGATCTGCTGGCCGATCCGGTGCCACAGGCGATGATCATCACGGGAATCGTGGTCGCCTTCGCCGGCACGGCGCTGGCGGTCGGGCTCAGCGCGCGGGTCGCCGAAGGCGCCGCGGAGGAGACGCTGCGGATCGGCGGCGAGGCGATCGAGCCGCCAGGGACGAGGGCCGAGTGACGCTCATGAGCGCTCCCGAGTCGGCGGTGTGGGGGCAGGCGCTGGTGGCGTCGGCGCTGGCCCTGCCGGTGGCGGGCTCGCTCGCCTGCGTCCTGCTCGGCGAAAGGTGGTCGCGGTTCGTGGCGCTGCTGCTGGCGCCGGTGATGGTCGCGGTGTCGATCGCCGTCGCCGTGGCGGTCCACCTCAACGGTGCGGCCATCTTCCTGGTGGTGGGCGGATGGCGCCCGCCTCTCGGCATCCAGCTTCGTGCGGACGGACTGGCCAGCTCGCTGCTCATCACCGCCGCCATCGTGGTTGGAGCGACCACGTGGTTCGCCTTCGGCGACCAGGACGAGTCGACGCCGCGACCGGGCGGGATCACTGGAGCGCGGCGAAGCGCCTCGTTCTGGCCGCTGTTGTTGGGCGTCGAGGCCGGCGTGAGCGCCGCGTTCCTCTGCAACGACCTCTTCAGTCTCTTCGTCGCCCTTGAGATGCTGACGTTCGCCGCCGTGCCGCTGGTCAGCCTGGGCGGCAGCGTCAGCAGCGCCGCGGCGGCCCTGCAGTACATGCTCTTCGCCCTGATGGGGTCGTTCCTCTACCTGGTCGGCGTGGTGCTGTTGTACGCCGCGTGCGGAACGCTGGACATCGGTCTGCTCGGACAGCGCTCCTTGGACGACTCGGTGGTGCTGCTGGCGCTGGCGATCATGAGCGTGGGGCTCTTCGCCAAGGCGGCGCTGTTCCCGCTCCACTTCTGGTTGCCGCCGGCCCACGGCGGCGCGTTGCCGGCCGCGAGCGCAGTCCTATCGGCGCTCGTGGTCAAGGGTGCGTTCTTCGTCGCGCTTCGGCTCTGGATCGACGTCCAGCCCGGGCTGCTGGCCAGCCCTGCCGCGCAGGTCGTGGCCGGGCTGGGCGCCGGGGCGATCCTCTTCGGCAGCGTGGTGGCGCTTCAGCAGACGCGGCTCAAGCCGCTCATCGCCTACTCGACCGTGGCCCAGATCGGGTACCTCTTCCTGCTGTTCGGGCTGCTGGCCGAACCGGACGAGTCGACCGGCGTCGCGGTCTCCTCGATGGTGCTCACGGCCGCGGTTCTCCAGGTCGGCTCGCATGCGTTGGCGAAGGCGGCCATGTTTCTCGCCGCGGGTCGGATCACCGACGTGGCCGGCCACGATCGCCTTGACGGCCTCGCCGGCGTCGCCCGCATTCTGCCGCGCTGCGTGATCGCGTTCGCGATCGCTGGTCTCGCCCTCATGGGCGTTCCGCCCAGCGGAGGCTTCTGGGCCAAATGGCTTCTCCTGACCGCTTCCGTCGAGACCGGGCACTGGTGGTGGGGCATGATCATCGTGATCGGCGGACTGCTCTCGGGCGGATACGTCTACCGAGCCGTGGTGTCGATGACGGCGGCGCCGGCGGAGCCGGTCACACCTGGCGCTGGCGTCATCCCGCGCGGATCTCCCTGGCGCAGTCGCGACATGGCTCCGCTGCTCCTGGCGATGGCCTCGTTGCTGCTGGGCTTCCTGGCGTTGAAGCCGGTGAAGTTGATCCAGGTCGGACGGGGTCCGACCGCGGATCAGCACATGGAGGCGACCGCTCGATGACGCTCCGAGGCTCATCGACTCTCGAGCTGGTGCTCCTGGCGGGCGCGCTCGCCGTTCCCTCGCTCATGCTGCTGGCCTGCCTGTCCCGCCAGGTGCGAAGCCGCATGCTGTCGTTCGCCTTCCTGGGAGCGATTCCCGCATTGGCGCTCGCGATCATCGGCGACACGGGCGCGGCGATCGTGTTCGATCCCGACCGGCTCCAGGTCACGTTCCTCATGGCCGCGGATCGCCGACTCCTTCTTGGAGCCGCGGCACTGCTCTGGACGCTGGCCGGCGTCTACGCGGCCGCCTACCTGCGCGACGATCCGCGCCGCGACCGCTTCGCCGTGGTCTGGCTGCTCAACCTGCTCGGGTGCCTCGGCGTCTTCGTGTCCGCCGACCTGGCGAGCTTCTATCTTCTTTATGCCCTCGTCAGCCTCGGCGCCTACGGGCTGGTGGTCCACGACGGGACGCCAGAGGCGCGGCGGGCCGCGATCATCTATGTGGCGCTCGCCGTGTTCGGTGAGGCCTGCCTGGTGATCGCCTTCGTTCTCCTCGCACACGCGGCGCCGGGCGAATCGCTCCTCATCGATCGCGCGGTGGACGCCCTTGGCACCTACGGGCGCCGCGACCAGGCGATGGTGTTTCTACTTCTCGGATTCGGTCTCAAGGCGGGCCTGTTGCCGCTGCACGGCTGGTTGCCGCTCGCGCACCCGGCGGCACCGATGCCCGCGTCGGCGGTCCTGAGCGGCGCCGTCATCACCACGGGTGTGCTGGGTCTGCTCGTGTTCCTCCCCGTCGCGGACCCGTCGGCGGCGCTCGGGAACGGCATGGGGGCGTGGGGATCGGCGCTTCTTGCCATCGGCCTCGCGACCGCGCTCTACGGGGTGGTCATCGGGCTCACGCAGCGCCACCCCAAGACGGTGCTCGCCTACTCCAGCGTGAGCCAGATGGGGGTTGTCGCTGCGATCATCGGCGGAGGACTGGCGGCCGCCGGTGCCGGCGCCGGCGAGGCCGCGGCCTACTACGCGGCGAACCACGCGCTTGTGAAGGGCGCGCTCTTCCTCGGCGTCGGCGTCGCGGCGATCGACTCGCCTCGGCGCCCGCTGGTCCTGGGCGTGCTTGCCGTCACCGGCCTTTCGCTCGCCGGCCTGCCTCCGACCGGCGGGGCGCTGGCCAAGCTGGCCTCGAAGGCGTACGTCGCTGGTCCGCTTGCCTCGCCGCTCGGCGTCGTCTCCGCCGTCGGAACCGCCATGCTCATCGCGCACTTCGTGCGGCGCCTGTTGGCGAGTCCGGGTCGGCGCTCGCCAGATCGTGCAGGAGCGCTCCTGACCTGGTCCTGGGCGGCACTCACCGTCCCGGCTCTGGTGCTTCCGTGGCTGGTCGCCCTCCCGGACGGGATCGCCGCCACCGATGCCCTGCGCCCCGGTGCGCTGTGGTCGGGCGGTTGGCCGATCGCCGTCGGCGTCGGCGCGGCGCTGCTCCTGCGCCGTCCGCTCGATCGCCTGCCGAGCGTTCCGGAGGGCGACATCCTCGTCCCCGGCGAGCAGACCGTGCGGATTCTGGTGGAACGATCAGTGGCCTTGGAGCACGTGGAGGAGCGCCTCTGCCAGTGGTCGATCGCTGGCCTCCTGCTGCTCCTGGTCACGATCGTGCTCGGCGTGGTCGCCTTGACGGCCGTTGACTGATCGTGTCGGGATCACGACGGGAGGCGCTGGAGGACAGCGCTGAAGTCCTCCGAGGTGATCACGAGCTGGTCGCCGGCGATTTGGAAGCGCGCGTTGATGAGGTAGCCGGGACGATTGACGATCAGCGTCCCGCCCACGACCCGGTAGCTCTCGTCGGCCGTCGCGACCGTTCCGTCCTTCGTCGTCGTCGTGGTCAGCACGCGGCCGTTGGGCCGAAACTCGACCAGGAGCGAGGCATGGGGAGGCGCGGCGCTCCGGGGGTTGATGCTGACGAGCATCCACCGCGTGTCGCCGAGCGGGCCGACCTCGGTGTGCGTCGGCCGATCCGCTCTGGCGCGGGACGGAGGAGGCGGGGCGGGCGTGGCCGGCGTGGTCGGTCGCGCCGCCAGCTCGGCGTTCAGTCGCGCGATCTCCTGCGTGTTGCGCTCGGTCAACTGGTTGGCGTGCTGCCGATCCTGTTCGTTGCCGATCACGTATCCGACCCCCGCGCCGACGGCCGTCCCGATCAGCGTCCCCGTGGTGTTTCGCCCAATCGCCTGTCCCATCAGCGCCCCGACGCCGGCTCCGGCGACGAGCCCGGTCTGTGCGGAACTCTGGCATCCGCCGGTCAGCACCGCGGCGACGACGAGGACGAGGGAAAGGGCAACGAGGTTGTGACGCATCTGCAGGTCTCTCCTTCCGGGTCGTGGCCTCGGGCCCGACACGCGGCCGCCATGATACGACCTGATACGACCCGACCGCCGACCGAGTGATCGCTTGCTCATGGCGGCGCCGGTGCGTGCGGGCCAATCCCCGCGTGCAGGTAGAGGATCCGCCGAACCTCCGTCGCCGCCGCCGGAAACAGGGGCACGGAGTGATCGGCGTTGGGGATCACGAGTTCGCTCTCGGCGTCGGGCATGTGGGCGCTTTCGAAGGGCACGACCCCGTCCGATCCACCCGGCCCCTCTCCACGCTGGCGCCCGATGATCGAGTTGACCGCGACTTCCGGGGCGATCGGAACGTCGGCGAACGCCTTCAGGAAGGACGAGCGGGGCGAAAGCGAGTCGATGCCCGTCGCCACGGGCCAAGGCCCGGTGGGCGAGAAACGAACCTGGTCCGGATTCGACTCGAAGATCCGCCCGGCCGCCTCGACGAGCTCCTGCGGGAGCCGAACCAGCCTCGAGCCGAAGCGACCGGCCAGGCCGTCCGCCATGCTCGCCCCGCGCCCGGGAACCGCGATGAGAACGATGCGTGTGACCTCGGGGACCCGGCCCTCGATGAAGTAGCGGTAGGCGCGCTGACGGTCCTCCGCCGACATGACGGCATCCTCGAAGGGGACGTCGCTGATCGCATCCCAGAGCGTGTCGCCCGGGTCCATGGCGAGGCGCCGCGCGATCAGGCCTCCCATGCTGTGGCCGACCAGCACCATCTGATCGAAGGCCGTCGACGTTCGACCCGGGTCGACCGCGGCCCGAACCTGTTCGATCGCGCCTCGGAGCGCCGCGGCGGAGATCGCGAAGGGCTGGCCCGTCGGATAGAGGAAGTACCAGAACTGGTAGCGGGCGCGGATGCGCGGATCGCTCCAGAGGTCGTTGACCATGTCGCGCCACACGACCGGCGACGAAATCAGCCCATGAATGAAGATGACGGGAATCCGCTCGGGATCGAACGGCTCGACCATGTAGAGCCCCATCCGGTTCTGCCAGCCCTCGACGCGGCGCAAGCCACCGAGGCCGGCATCACGCAGCGGGCTTGCGCCGGCCAGCGTATGGGCCAGGGCCGCGGTGAAGTCCGCCTCGACCGGAACGGCGCGGCCGGCGATCGTCGTCGTCTCCTGCCGAACCGGATCCACCACCCGCACGGAGAAGCCGATGGGCGGCCAGGCGACGCCGGGCGCGAACTCGACCGCATCGATCACGGCGCTGAACGGCACCGTCTGGTACACCGTCGGCAGGAACCGCTCCGCCGGATCCGCGTCCCCCGATCCGTCGGGGATCCGCTCCGCCAGGATCGGTGCGCCGACGCCGGATTGACGGTGCCGAGCCCGCATGCCCCGCACCCTGAAGTCGTCGGCGACGAGGAAGTTCACGAACCACCCGCTCCGCCAGGATCCGGCATCCCAGCGATACCGGATGCGCACGGGACTCCCGTCCAGCGTGGTGTCAATCGTGACGGCGTCGAGGCCCGGCAGCGTGGGCAGGCGCACGATGGCTTGCGAGAGACTGGCATTGAGAATGTTTCGAGCCAGCTCCCATTGCGCTCCCATGCGGGCGCAGCCCTCGTCGTTGGCGAAGAGGGCCGTCCAGCTCGCGAGGGCGGCCACGGTCAGGGAGTCCAGGGCGTGCTGTCCCGTGCTCCGCATGGCGATGGCGTAGCTGACTTCCGCCAGCGCGACCAGTCGATCCGGGCTTCGGTCGAGGGCACACAGGGCGCTCAGCTCCCGGGCAACGGACTCCGTGGCGACGGGCGGCAGTCCATCCAGTCCCAGCGCCGTCACCGTGCGCCTCGAGAGCTGGCCCGAGGTCAGCACGTTCTGCTGTGCGTCGCGGAGCTGCTCGGCGACGGGGGCCGGCTCCAATCCGACCGGCGAGCGGCAACTTGCCGCCATCCCGGCGATCAGCATCGCGAGCCCAAGGGCGGTCGCCATGACCACACTGCGGCGCGCAATGGCGGAGCGGCGTCCGTCTAGCGGTGCGCGTGGTGCCGGATCCCCTCCGCCAGTGAGTTTCGATACAGCCATGTCAATTGAATCGTGTCGGGGCAAGTCGCTGGTTCCCGCGCGACGACGAGACTGTACGCGAGCGCGGTCGAGCCCAGCGCCGACGTGTCCTTCAGCGGCAACCGAATTGTTGACAGCAAGATCAGACACTCTGTAGGATCGCCGCACTCGGGTGCCGGGAGGAGTGAAGCACATGATCCAACGCGTCCTCGTGCGCCTGGTCGGAATCGTTGTGGGTCTGGCCTTGGCCGGGGGGGCGATCTATGCCGTCTTCTTCGTCGATTGGCGACCCGAGCCCGAGCCGCCGGCGCCGATGGTGCGCCCGGTCCGCACGATCACGGTAGGCGAGGTCGACGAATTCGTGCGCCGCTATCCAGCGCGGGTGCGGGCATCGTCGGAGGTCACGCTGGCCTTCCAGGTTCCCGGGGTGATCCAGATCCTGCCGATGGTGCGCGGCGCCTCCGTGCGTGCCGGCGACACGCTGGCTCAACTCGATCAGCGCGACTTCACCAGCCGACTCACCGCGGCCCGCGTCCAGTACGACCAGCTGCGGTCGGAGCTGGCGGCGGTCACGGATGCGTTCGAGGCCAAGGCCGCAACGGCCCTCGAGCTCGCCCGCTTCCAGGCGTCCACGGACCGTGCGCGAACCGAGGTCGAGCTGGCGGAGAAGGCGCTCGAGGACACGACGCTGGTCGCCCCCTTCGACGGCGTGATCGCCGACCTGTTCGTCGACCAGTTCCAGAAGGTCGGCGTCGGCGTGCCGATCCTCCGGCTCCAGGGGCGCAGCTCGGTGCGCATCCAGGTCAACGTCGATCCGGCACGGATGGCGATGAACAGCAAGGTCGGCGAGGGCTCCTCGTTCGCCGTCCGCTTCGACTTCCTTCCCGATCACGCGTTCGACGCCCGGCTGGTGGAGTTCACGACCGAAGCCGATCCGCGCACGCAAACCTTCCTGGCCATCTTCGAGATCGACTCCATTCCCGGCGTCTCCATCCTCGCCGGCATGCCCGCGACGCTCGTCGAGCACCGCACGCTCGGAGCCGGTGGAGCGATGCGGGTGCCGGTCCAGGCCATCGACACGGACGGACTTGGCGCCAGCTTCGCTTGGGTGGTCAGTCCGGAGCCGGGTGGCGAGGCCACGGTTCACCGGCAGGCGGTGCGCCTCGGTTCGCCGCTGGACGACTCGGTCGAGGTGCTCGACGGTCTTGACGTCGGTCGGGTGATCGTGGCGGCCGGGCTCGGCGAGCTCCGCGACGGGCAGCGGGTCCGTCCGATTCCTCGCGCCGGCGAGGGCCCGGCGACCGGCGGATCGGAGTCGGAATGAACATCGCGGAAGCGAGCATCCGGTTCCGGACGTTCACGACCATCGCCACCATCGCGTTGGCTCTGGCGGGCCTGGTCGCCTATTTCGAGATGGGGCGGCTCGAGGACCCGGAGTTCACGATCAAGGAGGCGCGGATCGTGACGGCGTATCCCGGGGCGTCCGCCGCCGAGGTCGCCGATGAGGTGACGGAGCAGATCGAGTCGGCGGTCCAGCGGCTCGGTCAGCTCGACCGCGTCGAGAGCATCTCGCAGCCCGGCCTGTCGATCGTCACGGTGGTCATTCGCGACCAGTACGACAGCGCCGATCTGCCCCAGGTGTGGGACGAGCTGCGCCGGCGGGTCGGCGATGCCGCGAGGACGCTGCCTCCGGGCGCGATGGCTCCGGTCGTACACGACGACTTCGGCGACGTGTACGGCGTGTTCTACGCCATCTCCGGCGACGGGTTCACGAACGCGGAACTCGAGGACTACGCCACCACGCTGCGCCGCGAGCTGATGCTCGTCGACGGCGTCGGAAGCATCCGGCTGTTCGGCGTGCAGCCCGAGGTCGTGTACGTCGAGTTCTCGCGCGAGCGCTTGGCCAAGTTCGGGCTGGCCCCCGAGGTCCTGGCCTCGACGCTCGCGGGGCAGAATCTGGCGGCGCCCGCCGGCTTCACGGTGGTTGGGCCCACGCGCATCCGGGTGGAGCCGACGGGGCAGTTGGAGTCCGTCGAGGCGATCGGCGATCTCCTCCTCATGGTGAACCCGGAGCAGGGCACGAAGCTGTATCTGCGCGACGTCGCCGAGATCAAGCGCGGCTATGCCGAGCCGGCCTCCGTGCGCATGTGGTTCGACGGCCGGCCCGCCGTGGGCCTCGCCATCTCCACCGTCGCCGGCGGCAACGTGGTGCGGATGGGCGACGCGGTGACCAAGCGCATCGAGGAGCTCAAGACGCAGATTCCGATCGGGATCGAGATCGGACTGGTGGCCCATCAGGCCAACACGGTGACCGAGGCCATCCGGCTCTTCATCTCGAGCCTGATCGAGGCGTTCGCGATCGTCATCGGCGTGCTCATGATCTTCATGGGCCTTCGCGCCGGACTGATCATCGGCCTCGTCCTCACGCTCACCGTGCTGGGGACGTTCGCGATCATGCACGCGACCGGCGTCATGCTCGAGCGGGTGAGCCTCGGCGCGCTTGTGATCGCCTTGGCCCTGATGGTCGACAACGCCATCGTGGTCGTGGACGGCATGCGGGTGATGATCCAGAAGGGCGTCGATCGCATCGAGTCCGCGGCCCATGTGGTCCGGCAGACCGCGATGCCGCTCTTCGGCGCCACGCTGGTCGCGGTCTTCGCCTTTGCGGCGATCGGGCTCTCCCAGGACCGGACCGGGGAATACACCCGGTCGCTGTTCCTGGTCATGCTCTACGCGCTGGTCCTGAGCTGGATTCTCGCCATCACGGTGACGCCGCTGCTGGGGTTCTGGCTGCTGCGGCCGAGCAGCAAGGGCTCGGACGACCCCTACTCGGGCTTCATCTACCGCGCCTACGGCCGCCTGCTCGACCTGCTCCTCCGCTACCGCTGGGCCACGCTCGCGGTGACGATCCTGTTGCTGGTCCTCTCGATCGGCGCCTTCCAGTCGGTGACGCGGAACTTCTTCCCGCCCTCGACGCGTCCCCAGTTCATGGTGCACACCTGGCACCGGCAGGGAACCGCGATCGAGGAGACCGAACGCCATGCGCTCGATCTCGATCGCCGGATCCGCGAGATGGAAGGCGTGACCAACGTGGCCACCATCGTCGGCTCGGGGTCGCCCCGATTCCTGCTGACCTACACGCCGGAGATCAACAACCCCGCGTACTCGCTGCTCCTGGTCGAGGTGGACGATCACCGCAAGGTGAACGACCTGATGGCGCGCGTCGAAGGCGAGCTTCGCGACCAGGCGCCGGACGCGATCATGCTGGCCCGACCCTTCTCGCTCGGACCGGGCGATCTCCAGAAGATGGAGGTGCGGATCCGCGGACCCGAGGCCGACACGGTGCAGCGCCTCGCGGGCGAAGTGCGCCGGATCTTCGATTCCGATCCGGACATCATCGACGTCCAGGACGACTGGCGCGAGCGCACGCCGATCGTGCGCCCCGTGATCAGCGAGATGCAGGCCCGCGACCTCGGTCTGACGCGGCGAGACATCGCCCAGGCGATGCTGTACGCCACCCAGGGCGTTCGGATGGGCGTCTACCGCGAGGGCGACAAGCTGCTGCCGATCGTGATGCGGCCGCCGGCGGAGGAGCGCGAACGGGTTCACGATCTCCGCGACGCCCAGGTCTGGAGCGCCATGGCCGGCGCCCGGGTGCCGATGGCCCAGGTCGTCTCGGGATTCGAGACCGGCTCGGAACACACGTTCCTCTGCCGCCGGGACCGCCTGCCCACCGTGACCCTCCAGGCCGATGCCGCCTCCGGGGATGCGAACGGCGCGGTCGAGCGCCTGACGCCGGCCATCGAGTCGGTTCCTCTCCCGCCGGGATACTCGATCGAGTGGGGCGGCGAGTGGGAGAACTCGCGCCAGGCCCAGGCCGCCCTCGCCGGGAACATGCCTCTGGTGGGACTCCTCATGGTGCTCACGGTGGTGTCGCTCTTCAACGCCGTGCGGCCGCCGCTGATCATCTTCTCCGTCGTCCCCCTGGCGCTCATCGGCGTGTCGTTCGGACTGCTGTTCACGGGGCAGCCGCTCGGGTTCATGGCCATCCTCGGCTTCATGAGCCTCGCCGGAATGCTCGTGAAGAACGCGATCGTCCTCCTCGACGAGATCGGCGTTCGGCTCCAGGGCGCGGACGATCCGATGCGGGCGATTCGGGAGGCCGGCATCAGCAGGTTGAGCCCCGTGGTTCTCGCCGCGCTGACCACGGTCCTCGGCATGATCCCGCTGCTGGCCGATGCGTTCTTCGTCGCCATGAGCGTCACGATCATGGCCGGGCTCGCGTTCGCCACGCTGCTCACCCTGGTGGTCGTACCGGTCCTCTACGCGATCCTCTTCCGATTCACGTTCAAGGACACGCCGGCGGCGACCGCCGCCAAGCCAGGAGAGCCGACCGCATGACGCTCGCGACCAAGCTGGACTTCGCCATCGACGAGTCGGCCGTTCAGGCGGCGGTGTCGACCGGCACGCTGCCCGACGCCCAAACGGTCCGCGACCTGCTCGCCGAGGCCCACCGCCGTTTCGGAAGCGTGGACGACGGCACCGTCGCCGACTACATCCCGGCCCTCGCCGCCGTTCCGCGGAACCTCTTTGGAGTCTGCGTGGCCGGCGTCAACGGCGCGATGTTCGAGATCGGCGACACGACCCACGAGTTCACGGTGCAGAGCGTGTCGAAGCCGTTCGTGTTCGCGCTCGTGTCCGAGGCCATCGGGGTCGAGGAGGCCCGCGGGAAGGTCGGGGTGAACGCCACGGGACTTCCCTTCAACTCGGTCATGGCCGTCGAGCTCAACCGCGACCGGACCATGAACCCCATGGTGAACGCGGGCGCCATCGCCACCGCCAGCCTGGTGCCGGGCGACACTGCGGAAGCGAAGTGGGAGTTCATCCGCGACGGCCTCTCGCGATTCGCCGGAAGGCGGCTCGACCTCGACGAGGTGGTGTACGAGTCGGAGGCCGAGACCAATCTTCGCAATCGCGGGATCGCCAAGCTTCTCGAAGGCTACGGACGAATGTACTTCGACGCCTTGGCCGCCACGGACGTGTACACGCGCCAGTGCTCGCTTCGCGTGAGCGCCAGGGACCTCGCCGTGATGGGCGCCACGCTGGCCGACGGCGGCGTGAACCCGCTCACCCGGGAGCGGGTGGTCGGTCCCGTGGTCTGCCGCCGGGTGCTTGCCGCCCTGGCCACGGCGGGCCTCTACGAGCTCTCCGGCGACTGGCTTTTCGACATCGGGCTTCCGGGGAAGAGCGGCGTCAGCGGCGGCATCGTCACGATCGCCCCCGGCAAGGGCGGGCTCGGAACGTTCGCCCCGGCCCTCGACGCGGCGGGCAACAGCGTGAAGGGACAACTCGTGGCGCGGTTCCTCTCCGAGCGTCTCGGGCTGAATCTGTTCGCCTCGCGGCCGGAGCCGACCCCGTCGGCCGCGGCCACCGACTCGACAAGGAGCAACGCATGAGCACCGCCACCGCCGCAGTTGCCGGAATCGAAACCGAACAGCGCGATCCCTGGCTCCCGATGATCGTGATCGCCATGGGTCAGGCCCTCATGTCGTTCAACGTCGCGGCCATCCCCGTCTCGATGTCGGGCATGGTCGAGAGCTTCAATACGCCGCCCACGACCGTGGGGACGGCGATCGTGATGTACTCGCTGGGCGTGTCCGGCTTCGTCATGCTCGGCGCGAAGATCGGGCAGCGCTTCGGGTCCAAGCGGGTGTTCCAGGTGGTGGTTGGCTTGTTCGCCCTGGCCATGCTCACGATGGTCATCAGCCCGAGCGCCCTCGTCATGGTCACGGCGCAGGGCCTTGCGGGACTGTCGGCCGCGGCGCTCGTGCCCACGCTCGTCGCGCTGATCGCCAACCACTACCGCGGGCGCCAACAGGCGGAGGCGGTCGGGTGGCTCGGCTCCGCACGGGCCATCGCCGGCGTTCTGGCCTTCGTGATCGTCGGATTCGTCGCGGCGATCAACTGGCGCCTGGCCTTCGGGCTGCTGATCGTGCACGCGGTGGCGATCCTCCTCCTCAGCTTCCGGCTCAAGCCCTCGGAGGCCAAGCCGGACGTGAAGATCGACGGGATCGGCGTGTTCCTGGCGGCGCTCGGCATCATCATGGTGACCTTTGGCGTGAACAACCTGCGCGGCTGGGGGCTCCTGCTCGCGTCGCCGCGGGCGCCATTCACGATCTCGGGGCTCTCGCCAGCGCCGATCCTGATCGTGGCCGGGGCCGCGGTGGTCATGGCGTTCTTCGTCTGGTCCCGGCAGCGGGTGGCCCGCGGCCGAACGCCGCTGCTCGATCTCGAGGTCGTCGGCTCGGCGCGGGAGTGGGCCGCGGTGGTGGCCCTCTTCGTGATCGTGTCCACGGAGGCGGCGATCAACTTCTCGGTGCCGCTGTACATCCAGATTGTTCAGGGGCGATCGAGCATGGCGACCTCGCTCGCCATGATGCCGTTCATGCTCACGGTCTTCTTCACGGCGATTCTCGTGGTCCGGCTGTACGACCGCTTCACGCCCCGCCGGATCGCCCAAGCCGGATTCATTCTCGTGTTCTTCGGAACGCTCTGGCTCGGGCTCGTGGCCCGCAACGACTGGAGCGTCCTCCCCGTGATCGTCGGCCTGGTTACGGTCGGCGTCGGACAGGGCGCCCTGGTGACGCTCCTCTTCAACGTGCTCGTGACCGCGGCTCGCCCGGAGCTCGCCGGCGACGTCGGTTCGTTGCGCGGCGTCACCCAGAATCTTGCCGCGGCGGTCGGAACCGCGCTGATGGGCGCCCTCCTCGTCGGACTGCTGAGCACGATCATCCTGGGCAACCTCTCGACGAACCCGGTGCTCAAGGAGAACCTGGCGGTCGAGGTCGACATGAACAGCCTGAACTTCGCCAGCAACGATCGGCTGGTCGAGGTCCTGGGGCGCACGCCCGCCACGCCCGAGCTGGTCGAGGAGGCGGTGCGCATCAACACGGAGTCGCGCCTCCGCGCCCTGAAGACCGGATTCCTCGTCCTGTCCGCCCTCTCCCTGCTGGCAATCGTGCCGTGCAGTTGGCTGCCGAACTACCGGCGGGGGCAGATTCCCGCCGAGGGCGCGAAGGGATCGTCCGGCCAAGAGGAGCCCGACCGATGAGCAAGCCGCGGGTCCTGGTCCTGTCGCTGGGGGGCACCATCACCATGGTGCCCAGCGACTCGGGGGGCATCACCCCCCGGCTTGGTGCAGCGGAGCTCGTGGCCGCGGTGCCGCAGCTCGGCGAGGTGGCCGAGATCGACGCCCGCTCGCCGCTCCGGCTGCCCAGCCCCTCGCTCCCGGCGGCAGCGATCGTGGACGTTGCCGGCGAGATCGCACGGGCGTTCGCATCGGGGTTCGACGGCGCGGTCGTGGTTCAGGGAACGGACACGATCGAGGAGTCGGCGTTCCTGCTCGATGCGCTGATCGATTCCGACAAGCCCGTGGTGGTGACCGGCGCCATGCGCGGCGCCGATGCGCCCGGCGCCGACGGGCCGGCGAACCTGCTGTCCGCCGTCATCGTGGCGACGTCCGCCCAGGCACGCGGGTTGGGAACGCTCGTGGTGCTCAACTACGACATCCATGCGGCCCGATTCGTCCAGAAGTCGCATACCGCACTGCCCTCCGCGTTCCTCTCGCCGCTCGCGGGACCGCTTGGCGCGGTCATCGAGCGCCGCCCGCGGTTCTACGTGCGGGTGAATCGAATGCCCGCCCTCCCCGTCTCCGGCGGACCGCCAGAGCCGGTGCTCCTCGCACGGATCGCCATGGGCGCCGATGGACGGCTCCTCGGCGCGCTTCCCGGGCTGGGCTACGCCGGTGTGGTCATCGAAGGCATGGGCGCCGGCCACGTTCCCGCGGACATGGTTCCGGCGCTGGCCGAGCTCGCGGAGAAGGTGCCGGTGGTGCTGGCGTCCCGGGCCATGACCGGGCCGGTCTTCACCGAAACGTACGGCTATCCCGGCGGCGAGATCGATCTCATCAAGCGCGGCCTGATCCCGTCCGGGTTCCTCTCCGGACTGAAGTCGCGGCTGTTGCTCGGTCTCGCCCTCCGTTCGGGCGGCGGCCGGTCGGCCGCCGTCAAGGCATTCGAGCCCTACCAGTAGGATCCTCCCGAGATCGCATCGAGCGGCTCGGGAATCGATGAACCCAAGGAGCGGCACCATGCACCGGACACTTTCCGCCACGCTCATCGCCACCTTCGCGGCCATCAGCACCACGGCGGGCGCCGCGGACCCGCCCGCTGCCGCGACCTCGGCGCCCGCTCCCGCATCCCCTCCCTCGACGGCCTCCACCGATGCCAAGCCGGCGGCACCGGCGCCCGCCACACCCGTCGCCAAGATGGAGGCGGTACCCGGCTTTCCCGACCTCGACCTTCCGCGGGTCGGAGGACCCGACGACGACGGATTCTCCGTCGGCGAAGGACCGACGAGTCCCATCAAGGAGCTCGACGAGATGGAGTCGGTGCGCCGCTCGATGCTCGACCTTCCGTTCATCGAGCGTCCGTTGGACGATCTGACCAGGGGCCTCAACCAGCTCTACGCCCAGACGGGTCTTCGCCTCGGCTTCGCCTACACGATGCTGTTTCAGCAGGCTTCGGGCGGACCGGGCGATCGGTATGGAGGTGCCGGCGACATCGACTTCCTGGGATCTTGGACGCTGTTCGGTCGCGAGACCGGGAACACCGGCACCCTCGTGGTGGACGGCGAGTACCGATTCGGGATCGGCAGCCAACCCCCGTCCGCCCTCCGCGGCGAGCTGGGTCTGCTCACGGCAACGACCGGTGGCTTCAACGACCGCGGCTGGGTGTTGCGCGACTTCCACTGGCGGCAGCGCTTCTTCGAAGGCAAGCTCCGCTTCCTGGTCGGCCGTGCCGACGTCTCCGACTACGCCGGCGGCACGCGCCTCCAAAGCATCAACCTGTTCTTCAGCAACCGCGCCTTCTCCGCCAACGCGTCGACCGCGTTCCCGAACGGACACGGCCCCGCGGCGGGCGTCACCATCGCGCCGAACGACTTCTTCTACGTCACGGCCGGCGCGGCCAACGCCCTCAACAGCTCCAACACCATCAACATCAGCTCCCTCGACCAGGGGGAGTTCTTCTACTTCGCCGAAGTCGGCATCACGCCGGAGATCCCGAACCTCGGGGCCGGCCGCTACCGGCTCTTCCTCTGGCACATGGACGAGCGGGACCAGTTGGGTCTCCCGGACGACCAGGGGCTCTCCCTCATCCTCGAACAGGACTTCGGCGATCGGCTGCTCGCCTTCCTCCGCTACAGCTACGCGGACGCGTCGCTCAACGACATCCGCAACTCGGTGCAAGCAGGCGTCGGCATCCGCGGCCTGCTGGGCAGCGACGCGAACATGACCGGCGCTGCCTTCAGCTTCAGCGAGCCCGCCAGTTCGGACGCCCGCGACGAGACCGTGATGGAGGTGTTCCAGCGGTTCCAGCTCACCGCTCGGACGCAGTTCTCGCTGGGTGCGCAGCTCATTGTGAACCCCGCCTACAACCCCGATCAGGACGTCATCGGCGTGTTCACCGCCCGCTTTCGCCTGGCGTTCTGAGCATCCGTCCCGGGCGCCAACGCCTCAATCCGCGAGGGGATCGCGGATCAACGGGCAGGTCATGCAGTGGCCGCCGCCCCGGCCGCGGCCGAGTTCGGCCCCGACGATGGTGATGACCTCGATGCCTTCGTTGCGGAGCAGCGCGTTGGTGAACGTGTTCCGGTCGTAGGCGAAAACGACTCCCGGCGCCACCGCGACGAGGTTGTTGCCGCTGTCCCACTGCTGGCGAACAGTGGCGTACGAGTCGCCGCCGGTCTCGACCACCCGCAGCCGCGGGAGACCGAGGGCCTCGGCGACCACATCGACGAACGGCGCCGATTCGCGCCGGACGTCGATTCCGCCCGGACCGTCTCCGGGACGAAGCGAGATCGCGGCCATCGCATCGACGATCTCGCCGAAGCAGCAGACCACATCGCGGTCGGCAAAGGTGAACACGGTGTCGAGGTGCATGGCGGCCCGGAGCTTGGGCATCGCCGCCACGACGATCCGCTCGGCCGCGCCCCGGGCGAAGAGCCGGGCGGCGAGCTGCGTGATCCCCTGCCGCGACGTTCGCTCGCTCATGCCGACGAGCACGATGCCGT
>JAGQOG010000226.1 GCA_020427695.1 Phycisphaerales bacterium | reverse complement strand
GGCATCGCGACCAAGGCACCAAGGCATAGAGGCATCGAGGCATCGCGACCAAGGCATCAAGGCATCGAGGCATCGAGGCATCGAGGGTTGCGGGAATGGACGCCGGCTGCCGCTCGGTGCGCGAGCGCCTCGCGCATCGCGCCCGCCTCGAACACCCTTGTTGCCTCGATGCCTTGATGCCCCGATGCCTCGGTCGCGATGCCTCGATGCCTTGCTTGCGATGCCTTTGTTTCGCTTACCCCCAACTCGCCAACAGGATCCCAAGATCGGCGCCGTCCACGATTCCGTTGCCGTCGAGGTCGGCGGGTCCGCGGCCGCCCCAGGCGGCGAGGAGGAGGCCGAGGTCGGCTCCGTCCACGTCGCCGTCGCCGTCGAGGTCGCCGGGGATGGACGGGGCACCGAAGGAGACGAGGTCCAGTCCATCCGGCACGCCGGGCGAGCTGGCGAGGCCGAGCGCGAGCGGCACGCTGTAGCGGAAGTCAGGGGCTGAACCCGAGATCGGAATCTCGTCCACGATGGCCGCATCGGCGCCGGCGGCATCGATCACCATCAGCGAGCCGTTGTCGGTCGTGACCAGGTACTGGTCCGACGCGGCCAGGTATTCGCCCTCGCGCGGAATGCCCGGCAGCGGGATCGTCTTGACGATCGCGGCGGCGTCGAGATCGATCACCACCACCGCCGGCGCCTGGAAGCCGCAACGGCCCACGTACAGGTGCTGCCCGTCGGAGTCGAGCGCCATGTCGAGCGGGAAGTCGATGCCGCCGACCACCGCGTCCTGGAACCAGACGCCGCCGTCGAAGCGGACGATGCTGATCGAATCGCCGAACGCGTTGGCCACGAAGATGCGGTCGCCCGCGGGGTCGAACGCGGCCCGGATCGGGAAGTCGCCCACCGCCACGTCGTCGACGACCTGGCGCGTGGCCGTATCCACAACTCTCAGGATGTCGTCGAAGCTGATCGTCAGCACGAGCTGGCTGCCGTCCGGCGACAGCTCCATGCCCGACACCTCGGAGTAGGGGTACCCGTTGGCCGCGCCCATCTGCCCGATCGGGAACGACTGCACGATCGAGCTGTTGGCGCCGTCGAGATCGATGAAGTAGAGCGTGTCGCTGCCCGCGATCGTGCACACGTACGCCTCGCTGCCGTCGGCGGACACCCGCACCCGCGTGGGACGTTGCGTGGTCGGAAGCGTGGCCACGACCGTAAGCGACGCCATCTCGATGATCGAGAGCGTGTCGGAGTCGCCGTTGCAGACGAGTGCATACGCGCCGTCCGGCGTGAACGCCGATTCGCGGGGCACGTCGCCGGTGTCCACCACCCCGATCACGGTGCCGCTCGCGAGATCGACGAACGACACGTTTCGGCTGACCGCGTTGGCCACGAGTGCCGTCTGGCCGTCCGGGGAGAGGGCGAGTTCCTTCGGCGCGTCGGCCTCGGGATCGGGACCGCTGCGCACGAATCCGCGGAACGACGCCGCGGCGCCGTCGATGTCGTACACGTAGATCTCCTCTCGGAAGCGGTTGTTCAGGGCCACCGCAACGTTCGCTACGGGGCTGGTCGCCGCCTCGACGCATGCGCCGAAGGGAATCGTTGCCACCAGCGACTGGGTGGCGAGGTCGATGACGCGGGCGTTGAAGTTGGAGACGAAGGCGTACTGTCCGTCGGCCGAGATCTCGATCTCGCCGACCACGCCGGTGCTGATCGACGACGTCGCGCCGGAGGCCAGGTCGATGAAGTAGACGTCGTTGCCGCTGGCGGCCATGGCGAAGTCGGCGTCCGGCGTGAGCCTGACCGTCAGCGCCTGCAGCGACACGCCGACGGGGACCGCGTTGACGACGGATCCCGTTGCGAGGTCGATCGTCGAGATCGCCGACGCGGCGCCGTCGTGCAGGATCGCCGCGATCGAGCCGTCGGCGGCGATGTCCACGCCCGAGGGCGAGGGCTCGACGGGGATCTCCGCCACGGCACCGCCGGTTGCGATGTCGTAGAGGGTCACCTGTGCTCCACCGCGCCAGGGGAGCACGATCGTCGTGCCGTCGGGCGTCAGGGCGAAGGTGGTGAAGATGTTGCCGCCGATCGCAAAGGCGGGCGTGAAGAAGAACCCGAAGACGCCCTGGGGCGTGCTGGGGAAGAACGACGACTCGCTGAGCGCATCGAGATCAAGCACCGAGAAGCTGGACGCGGTGCCGTCGTTGATGACGCCCACGACCGCCGTCGAGCCGTCCGCGGTGGCCTCGATCCGGTACGGCTGCTCGCCGGACACCTCGATCTCCGCGGCCACGGTCTTGGTGGCGATGTCCACCACGGTGACCGAGTTCGAGAACACGTTCGCACTCAACGCGTACCGGCCGTCGCCGCTGATCGCCACATCGACGGGGAAGTCCCCGACCGGAACGCTGGCCACGATCTCGACGCTCTCGAGATCGACGAACACCATCAGGTCGGTGTCGCGATTCACCACCACGGCGAGCGTGCCATCGGGCGTGATGGCGACCTCGCGTGGCATGTCGCCTTCGGGATCGCCGTCCAGGACGAGAAACGACGCGGCGGCGCCGCCGGCGAGTCCGCCCCGGGCCGCCTGCGCCCCGACCGGAACGGGATCGCAGAAGAGCACCGATCCGCTGGAATTGCCCTCGGTATCGGTCTCGGCGATGGGATGCTCCGTCGCGAAGGCAACGGTCGCGAGGCGGGCAACGGCGAGGGCGGCGACGAGCGTGGAGCGGACGAAGGTCATGGCAAGGGTCCCGTGGCGTCGGAGGGAAAGGAGGTGCTCCGAACCTATGGCGCAGGCAGGCGCGATGCAAGGAGTTTGTTGGTGGCTCCAACCCCTCGATGCCTTGATGCCTTGATGCCTCGATGCCTCGATGACTCGACGCCCACCCCTGCTCCCCCCGCTACGCTATCCCCGATGCTCCCGTCCCCACTCCCCGACTACGAGAAGCTCGGTGTCTTCTACCTCGGTCGGCACTACGACCTCGACGGCCGGAAGCGTCTCGACGACCTCGTCCTCTACGACTCGCGCGACCTGGTGACGCATGCGGTGTGCGTGGGCATGACCGGGAGCGGCAAGACCGGGCTTTGCATCGGGCTGATCGAGGAGGCGGCAATCGACGGGGTGCCGGTCATCGTGATCGATCCCAAGGGCGATCTCGCCAACCTGCTCCTGACCTTCCCGGAGCTTCGGCCGGAGGACTTCCTGCCGTGGGCGAATCCCGACGAGGCGCGGCGCAAGGGCCTGTCTCGGGAGGCCTTTGCCGAGCAGCAGGCGGCGCTTTGGGGCAAGGGACTCGCGGAGTGGGCCCAGGACGGGGCCCGCATCCAGCGCCTGCGCGACGCGGCGGACTTCGCGGTGTACACGCCCGGCAGCAGCGCGGGACTCGGGGTGTCGATCCTCAACTCGTTCGCGTGTCCGCCGCGGGAGATCATGGACGATCGCGATCTCCTGCGCGACCGCATCGCCACCACCGTCACCAGCCTCCTCTCGTTGGCGGGCGTGTCCGGCGATCCGATGCGCTCCCGCGAGCACATCCTGCTGTCCACCATTCTCGGGCAGGCGTGGGACCAGGGCCACGATCTCGATCTCGCGGCGCTGGTGCAGCAGGTGCAGCAGCCGGCCGTCGCCCGCGTGGGGGTGATGGAGCTCGACTCCTTCTTCCCGCCGAAGGACCGCTTCGAGCTGGCCATGAGCCTGAACAGCCTGCTGGCCTCCCCTGGGTTCGGTGCGTGGATGGAGGGGCAGCCGCTCGACATCGGTGCCCTGCTGCACACGCCGGAGGGCAAGCCGCGGGTAAGCATCTTCTCGATCGCCCACCTCGGCGAGGCGGAACGGATGTTCTTCGTGTCGCTGCTGCTGACGCAGTTCGTCGGCTGGATGCGCTCGCAATCGGGCACGACGAGCCTGCGGGCCATGCTCTACATGGACGAGATCGCGGGGTACTGTCCGCCGGTTGCGAACCCTCCTTCGAAGGGCCCGCTGCTGACCCTCATGAAGCAGGCCCGCGCGTTCGGCGTCGGAGTCGTGCTCGCCACGCAGAACCCCGTGGACCTCGACTACAAGGGCCTCTCCAACGCCGGCACCTGGTTCATCGGCCGGCTCCAGACCGAGCAGGACAAGGCACGCGTGCTCGACGGACTGCAGGGTGCGGCAGGCAGCGCCGGCGGAGCCTTCGACCGCGAGCGGCTGAACGCGATCCTGTCGAAGCTCGGCAGCCGTGTGTTTCTGATGAGCAATGTGCATGACGAGACGCCGACCGTCTTCGAGACGCGCTGGGCGCTCTCGTACCTCTGCGGACCGCTCACGCGGGCGCAGATCAAGGCGCTGACCGACGAGCGTCGAGCGTTGGAGGCGGCGGCGATGCCGGAGCGGCGATCGGCGGCGCGGCCCGATCCCCAGCCCGCATCCCAGCCCGTTCCACGGCCAGCCCCGTCCACGTCCGCTCCTGCCTCCGAACCAAGCGTTGCGACCGAAGCGACCCGCCCCGTCGTACCGCCCGATGTGCCGTGCTACTACCTGCCCATCCGCAGCTACCAGGCCAACGCCACGCTCGAGTACCGGCCGTATCTGCTCGGTTTGGCCAGGGCACACGTGCGCGACACGAAGCTCGACGTCGAGACCGACCTCGATGGCAACCGCCTCGCTCCCTTTACCTCCGGTCCGGTGGTCATCGAGTGGGAGCGATCCGAGCCCATTGCGGTGCGCGAGTCGGAGTTGCGCGAGGACCCCGAGGAAGCAGCTCCCTACGCGGAGCTGCCGGCCGCGGCGACGGTGGCCAAGTCGTTCACGGGATGGAAGCGCGACCTGGCGGACGTGCTGGTGCGACAGCTCCGCGTCGATCTGTACCGCTGCGAGAGTCTCGACGTCGTGTCCCGGCCCGGCGAGCGCGAAGGCGAGTTCCGCGCTCGGCTCCAGCTCGTGGCCCGCGAGCGCCGTGACGACGCGGTGGCGCGACTGCGGGCGAAGTTCGCGCCCAAGCTCCAGACGTTGCAGGACCGGCTCCAGCGGGCGCAGGACGCCGTCGAGGTCCAGAAGGCGCAGGCCCGCGACGCCAAGGTCTCGACGGCCGTCTCCTTCGGCACTGCCGTCCTCGGCGCGATCTTCGGGCGCAAGAAGGTCGGCGTCGGCACGGTGAGCCGT
Source organism: Phycisphaerales bacterium (assembly GCA_020427695.1). Taxonomy (GTDB): domain Bacteria; phylum Planctomycetota; class Phycisphaerae; order Phycisphaerales; family SM1A02; genus JAGQOG01. The sequence continues at coordinate 465 of JAGQOG010000226.1, read as the reverse complement.
GCGGGAACCGCGGCCCGGGGCGTCAGCCGTTCGATGCGCGAGGGCGACGACGTGGCGCGGGCGATGGAGAAGGCCTCCTCGGTGAAGGCGCAGCTCGCCGAGTTGCAGAGCGAGCTCCAGGCCCAGATCGATGCCATCGCGGAGCGCATGGACCCGCTGACGGAACCGCTCGATTCGGTCACCCTGCGTCCGAAGAAGAGCGCGGTCAAGGTGAGCGCGGTTGTCTTGGCGTGGGCGCCGGTGTGGGTCGGCGCCAACGGCAAGGCGACGGGGGGCTGGCGATGAGGGAGGGTGCCGCGGCCACCCTGGCCGTGCCGCTTGCGCGCAAGGACGGGTGCCACGGCCATCCTGGCCGTGCCGATTGCGCGCAAGAGCGGGTGCCACGGCCATCCTGGCCGTGCCGATTGCGCGCAAGAGCGGGTGCCACGGCCATCCTGGCCGTGCCGATTGTCACGTGCGCACATG
>JAGQOG010000225.1 GCA_020427695.1 Phycisphaerales bacterium | reverse complement strand
GATGGCTCTTCCGATGGTCATCGCGATCGTGGTCGTGCGACGTTCGAAGTGGTGATGGGGGCTCTTCAGGCGATACTGACCAGCCGGTCATGCTTGAACCATCAGTGGCTCGATTGCCTTGTTACCGGTCATCAATCGTGACCCCTTGGCGAGGGTGCTGAACCCTGGTGGGCGATCGGAGTCCTCCCACCGGGACGGTCCCCCGCGGACCTCCGGTCCGGCCCCGACCCCCTCGCTGTCGCCGCACCAAGCTGGACCCGCCTGTTCTGCGAATCGGATCGGGGCACGGACGGTCCGACACGGACGATCGTCCTCAGTCATCCCGATCCCCACCGGTCCCACGACCGGAGGTCGCCCTACTCGCCGTACGCCGCCGACCGCGGCATCGCACTGGCCACCAGGCGGAGCTCGCCGACGTAGTCGCCTTCCATGTCCAGGTTGGCGTCGTCGTCCGCGATCACCGAGAGGTCGATCGTCGCCCGGTAGAGCTTGTGTCCCAGCTCGTACTCGAGCGTGAACGGCTTGATGCGGACGCCGTCGGCGTCGAGGATCGGCGCCACGCCGTTGAGGAGAACGTTGACCGATTCGACGCCGGTCCCCTCGTCGAGGACGCCGTAGCTCAGGTTCTGCGCATCGGGATCGTACGACAGCGTGACGATCTTCCCGCCGGGCGTTCGGAACTCGAGCGTATCGCTCGTGATCACCGACTGCGTCGGATCGACCGGGAAGGGACCGAAGTCGCTCCCGGTGCGGATCAGCACGAGCATCCGGTGGAGGGCCAGGCGGGCAATGGTGTGGGTCGAGGCCTCCTCGGCGGTGCGCTGGTAGGCGACGAAGCTGGCGTTCAGGGCCACCATCGTCGCGGCCAGCAAAGCGGCGGTGATCGCCAGGGCGATCATCAGCTCCACGAGGTTGAACCCGCGGCGGCAACGAGGGGTCGTGCGGACGGTGCGTCGGCACTGGACGTTGAGCTTGCTCATGTCGATCTCCCTTGCCGCCTCCGAGCCGTGGCGTTCCTGCACGAAACTCACATCGCACCGCCTTCCACGTAGGTCAGCGGCATCGCCTCGACCTTGATCGGCCACGGAATGCCGTCCGGGAGCTTGGCGTTCGGGTTGTAGCGGATGGTGATCTCGCCGAACCCGGTGAACGTCGCATCGTCCGGATCGACACCTTCGCCGTCGCCGTCGGCGGGCCCGAAGTAGCCGACCGTGGTGTTGAACGCGTCGGGCAGTCCGCCGTAGTAGAGCGGCCCCTCGCCCTCGACCGGCTTGAAGGTCATGAGCAGGGTGCCGAGGATGTCCGCGGTGCCGCGAACGTCCATGATGCCCGCGATGATCACGCCCTTGAGCTTGACGGTGGCAGTGTCGTCCGGATCGGCGGCCTGCTCGTTGGCGAAGTTGCCGACGTCGATCGACCAGCCCGGCATCAGAACCGAGCTCTTCTCCATCTCCGCCACGTCGTCGTCGTTCATCGCGGCCAGGATCGCGGCCAGCGAGCTGCCGTCGGCCTGATCGGCGAGATCGGGATCCTCCGCATCGATGAAGAACCGGGTCTGTCCCGTGAGCTGGATCTTGTTGCGCCAGTGCGTGTACTCGTCGGGCTTGTCGCCGGAGATCGAGCCGAGGAAGGTGCAGTCGTGGAACCGGAGGTTGTTCGAGTACGCCTTGGTGCTGGCGACGGCGCCGACGCCTGGCACCTCGGCGGTCATGCCGGGGAACTTGATGATGTAGGCGAAGAGGCCGGGGGCGATCTCGGTGCGGTTGACCGCGCCGCAATAGTTCCAGTTCACGTCGGTGCAGTCGCCCGTCGTCTCGATGAACGTGACGCCCTCGAACCGGCAGTTCTTGAACAGGGCGTTCGTGCCCTTCGGGATGCGCACGTTGTCGAAGACCATGTTCTCGTAGACCGGTCGCGCGTACCAGTCGTAGGCGGAGCCGCCGGCGTCGGTCGCGCCGTACGGCACGTCCTCCCAAGTGGAGTCGTCCGGGGCCGTGTACGCGGCGCCGACGGTTCCGCTCAGGTTCGAGGCCACCTGGGCGGCGAAATCGCCGCTCGCCTCGCCGTCGAACCAGGCGGCGCTGTCGGCGAACATGTCCGTGGTGACGGGACGCATCTCGTCCTCGTCGACGAGGAACTTCGCCGGCGCCACGTCGATGGCGGCGCGCACCGGACCGTGAACGAAGTTCTGGTAGCTGTCGCCGTCGCGAGCCAGCTCCCATTCCGAACGCGAGCATGCGAACGCGAGGCGTCCGCGGACCTTGGCGTAGAGATCGTTGGCGTCGATGACCCCGTCGTCCCAGCCCAATTGGCGATCGGTGTTGTTGGTGACGCCGTCGCCGTTGCGGTCGGGAAGGGCATGGTCGACGAGGTGGCCGAGCTGGTTGTCGACATCGACGAACTCCTCGGAGAGGCTGCCGAGTCCGGCGGCGGCGGCCTTGGCCGAGTCGTACACCACCTTCTTGTCGCTGTTGGCGTCGAACGCCTTCAGGAACAGGTCGAAGTCGTCCACGTACTCGTTGTCGTCGTAGTCCACCAGCGTGGCATTGTCCGTGAGCGGGATGCCCTCGACCGGATGATCGGGCCGGAGCCGACCGTCGCCGTCGGTGTCGTAGGTCACCACCGCCGCGTACAGCTCGTCGATCGCACTGTCCAGTTCGCTGCTGAGGTAGCGGAAGTCCGAGCGCATCACCAGCGGATTGCCGTTCTCAGGCGCCATGTCGGCCTGATCGGGGTCGGCGCCGAAGCGGGTGCCGAGCGGACCTTCGATGAGGACGTTCTTGCCGATCATCAGCCGATTCGGGCTGAGAATGGCGAACTCGATCTTCTTGGTCAGCCGGAAGTCCATCTGGAGCGTGCGGGTGATGCCGCGGTCGTAGCCCTGGCTGGTGACGCGGATCGCCGCCTGGTCCTCGACCAGTTCGTACTTGAGCCGGAAGTAGACGTCGTCGTCGCCCGCCGCCATGCGGATCGGCTTGGCCAGAAGGGTGCCGGTCGTCGTGTCCAGGTCGGGCAAGGCGGCATCCCCGGGAATGGCGTCGAAGGCGTGCACGTCCGCCAGGTGGGCGCCGAGGACGGCCTCCCCGAGACCGCTCGGCGTGTCCGCCGACTCGTAGCCGTCGGGCGGGAGGATCTCCATCTCGCCGTCCGAACCGCTCACGTTCCCCAGCCAGATCTTGTGTCCGAAGTCCGACGCAATGACGCCCTTGGTCACCACGAATCGGCGTCCCTCGGACGCAAGGCGGCGGGTGGCGAAGACGAGCCCGGTCTCCGCGGCGCTCATGGCCCGGGAGACCTTCACGGAGGAGTCGGCGGTCCGGAGGTTCCCCTGGGCCACGACCGCCATGGCGGCCGCCAGGGATCCGAAGATCACCAGAAACATCATGGCGAGCACCGACGCCACGCCTCGGCGCCGGAAGCCCTTGTTCGATCGCGTGCGGGTCATCGAGCTACTCCCTTCATCGCCTCCGTCCCAGCGCCTCCGCCTCCCGCGTCGAAGCCCGTTCCTCGACCTCACTTCGGTGCGATCCAAGACACCCGCGTGATCTCGATCGGCTGGTCGTCGGTGGGTCCCTGGTAGTGCACCACGACCTCCACCCGCAGCATCGACGACTCGAAGTCCTCGAGCTCGGAGGTGATGTCGAAGGGATCGACGCACATCACCCGCACCGTCTGCGACCAACCGGCCATGCCGGGGATCACCTCGCGGCGGGCGTTGATCGGTCCGGTGCCGTCCGCGGCGGAAAACACGAGGCCGTTGCCCGCCTCGCCGTCGAAGTCGTCGACGTCGTCGTAGTCGCCCACCCAGTCCTCCCGCGGCTCGGGGCCCCAATAGGCATCGCCCGTGACCGGATCGTGTCGCGGCAGGTTGAAGGTCATCTCGCGAATCTCGTTGCCGAGCCGCATCGCCGTGCTCACGTGGGTGGACCACGAGTTCTTCTGGTGGAACGCGGCCTGGGCCGAGACCATCGCCAGCACGCCGACCCCGACGATCACGGTGGCGAGTGCGGTCTCGATCAGCGTGAAGCCGCGCGCGGGGCCGCGGGAGAGAGGTTCGCGCTTCGCGCCGGCGTTGGGGGTGTTCATCGTCGAGCTCCTTGCCGCCTCCGTCGAATCGCCTCCAACCGTCCGCTCAGTGCCCCGAGACCAGGTTGCTCATCTTGAAGATCGGAAGGATGATCGCCATGGCGATGAAGCCGACCACGGATCCCATCAGGACGATCATCAGCGGCTCGATCATGCCGGTCACGGCCTTGATCGCGTCGCGCAGGGCCTTCGAGTAGAACACCGAGACTTCGTCCAGCACCTCGCCCAGCTTGCCCGCCTCCTCGCCGGCCGCGATCATCTGGACCACCGACTTCGGCAGCAGCTTGGTGCGGTTGAGCTGGCTCTGGATCTTCTTGCCCTGCTTGACGGCGCCGTACACGTTCCGCCACATCCGCTTGTAGAGCAGGTTGCCGGAGATGTCGCCGGTGATCGCCAGCGTGTCGAGCATGGGCACGCCCGCGTTGAGCAGCTCGCCCATGGTGTGCAGCGAGCGGCTGATGTAGAGGGCACGGAACATCCGCTTCATGATCGGCACGGTGAGCTTGGTGCGGTCCCACCACAGCCGGCCGATCTCCGTCTTGACGAACACGAAGAAGGCGATGATCGCGGCGACCGCGATGGCCACCAGGATGTACCAGTAGTTCACCATGAAGGCCGAGAGGGCCATCAGGAACTTCGTGGGGCCGGGAAGCGCCTCCTCCTTGCCCTTGAAGACGTCGGCGAACCGGGGAAGCACGAAGGTGAGCAGAAACACCGTGACGCTGATCGCCATGGTCGCGATCACGCCCGGGTAGATGCTGGCGCCGACCACCATCTTGCGGGTCTCGATCTCCTGCCCGAGGTAGGAGGCGATGCGGTCGAGCATCTTCGCGAAGCTGCCCGCCATCTCCGACGCCCGCACCATGTTGACGTAGAGCGGACTGAACTGCTTCGGGTACTTCGCGATCGCCTCGGAGAACTGCTTGCCGCTCTCGACGTCCATCCGCATGGAGAGCAGCATCTTCTTGAACTTGGGATTCGTGACCTGGTCCGCGATGCCCTCGAGTGCCGAGCGCACGTTGATGCCGGCGCGGATCATGACCGCGAGCTGCGTCGTGAAGTCGAGGATGTCCTTCGACGACGGACCCGAGGAGTAGTTCAGGACCGAGAGGAATCCGGCGCCGCGGTTGGCCGTGTTCTGCACCGGCACGAGCTGCAGCACGAAGTGGCCCTGGTTGCGCAGGACCTCCGCGGCGCGGGGAGCGTTCTCCGCGGCGAGCACGCCGGACATCGTCTGTCCGGTGGTCGATCGGGCCTGGTAGCGGTACTGCGGCATGGTGGGCGGCGGGGGGCGAGGCCTCGGTCACGCGGCGAGCTGGCGCTCCAGCTTGTCGGGGAAGGCGGCCTGGGCGATGGCGTCCTCGCGGCTGATCATGCCGTTGAAGTAGAGCTCGGCGATGGCGTTGTCGAGGCTGATCATGCCCAGCGAGCGGTTCGTGTCGATCACGTTCGGGATCTCGAAGGTTCGGCTCTCGCGGATGATGTTCCGGATGGCCGGTGTGCAGAGCATGACCTCGATCGCCGGGACCATGCCCGGCTTGTCGATGCGGCTGAAGAGGGTCTGGGAGATGACCGCCTGCAGCGTGTTCGAAAGCATCGAGCGGATCTGGTTCTGCTGGTTGGCGGGATACATGTCCACGATGCGCTCCACCGTCTGGGAGGCGTTCACCGTGTGCAGCGTCGAGAGGACGAGGTGGCCCGTCTCGGCCGCGGTGATCGCCAGCGCGGTCGTCTCCAGGTCGCGCATCTCGCCCACCAGGACAATGTCCGGATCCTGACGCAGGGCGTGCTTGAGCGCCGACGCGAAGCTGGGCATGTCCGCCCCGAGCTCGCGCTGCTCGATCAGGCATCGGTTCGACGTGAAGGTGTACTCCGTCGGATCCTCGAGCGTGATGATGTGCTTCCGGTACCGCTCGTTCATGGCCTGGATCATGGCCGCGAGCGTGGTCGACTTGCCGGATCCCGTGTCGCCGGTGACGAGCACCAGCCCGCGGGGGAGGTAGGTCAGCCGCGTGATCACGTCGGGAAGGTTGAGCTGGCTGAGCGGCGGCACCTTGGTCTTGATGGCACGAAGCGCCATGCCGATCTCGCCGCGCTGGAGGTGGGCGTTGATTCGGTAGCGCTGGAGCCCGGGCACCTCGAACGAGAAGTCGAGGTCCATGTTCTCCCCGAACATCCGTCGCTGCGTTTCGTTGGTGATCGATTCGAGCGTCTTCGTCATGAACTCCGGTGTCAACACCGGGTAGTCCATGGGCGTGATCACGGTGTGCACGCGCATCATCGGCGGCTGGCCCGACACCAGGTGGATGTCGGAGGCGTCCGTCTCGAGCGCGGTACGGAGGATGTCGGCAAGCTGCATGGTCGTGGTCCGGGACGCGGGGGAGGTCGACTGGCACTATCGACCATCGGGGAGGACCGCATGACCGCGATGCAGCGTCCTCGAATGGGATAACGAGAGACGGACGGAAGGTCCGCACCGCGGGCACGCGGTCGGTGGGCGTGGGCCCGCCGGGCGATGGTTGTTATCGCTTCCCCAACGCGGACCCTCGTCGCCAAGACGCCGACCGAGATCAGCCGTCCAGGGCGGCTTGGCCTCCGAAGTTCAGCTTCGGACGGTACAGCCCGGCCCGGTAAAGGATCCGGTCGACCAGTCCCGGCGCGGAGTACTCGACGGTGCCGGCGACCCGCAGTTCCTCGCCGGCCGCCGCGGGCAGCACCGCCGGCAGCTCCACGACGATGGTCGAGCGCGGCGGGATGGTCCGCAGGGCAATCCGCTGTCCCCGGTAGACGGCGGAGTCGCCCGCCACGCGGTAGCGAAAGACGTCCAGGGTCGCCTGCTCGGTCGAGGGGTTCTCGAAGCGCACCTTGGCCACCACCAGGCGGTCGGTGGCGCTCTGGTCGATGGTCGAGACGCTGTCAACGGTCATCTTGACCGGCACCGCGCCGCAGGCGGCAAGCAGGGCGACCAGCGGAAGGGCGATCGCCAGCACGGTGCGGGAGGGCGCGGCTTGCATCGCCGGAATGTACCAGCCCCGGCCCGGGGAGGGGATGCCGGCGAAAATCAGTTGGCGAGCGTCAGCCAGCGCCCCGTGCGAAGACCAAGTTCGTCCGACGCGGAGACGCCCGCCGAGTCGAGCATGCCCGTGTAGGCATGCCACTGGAGCGACATCCCGACGAGGATGGCCAGCCCCAGCCAGCATCCGATCTCGCCCTGGACGGTACGGCGGAGGCGGTACAGCACGCCCACCGCGAGTCCCACGGTGCCCGCCTTGTAGACGGCGAGCCACAGCCACGAGCCGCCCCATTCGATCACGAAGGCGGCGATGGGATTCGCCTCGGCCATGCCGATCGTGCGCAGGTGCGTCAGGGTGACGGCGAGGTCGGCGCAGCTCAGGCAGGCGATGCCAACCAGCAGGAGCAGCACCCGGCGGACGCGGCCCACGGCCAGGTCGAGACCCACCCAGTTTGCAACCGCCGTCGTCATCGCCGCGCCCTCCGCGAGAGGCCGATCGGTCCGGCTCCGAAACGGCTTGAACGGTCGACCCATAGGATGTCGATATGGGACTGGTGCAGATCCGCCGAGCCATCGACACGGACGTCTTGGACGTCGGGACGTCACCTTGGCCATGGGCCGTGTGGTGCGCCGCCGTCGCCTTGGCCGTCGCCCTGACGCTGGGACGCACGGCGAGCGGGCAGCAGAACGCCGCGGTCGTCGTCGACGACTCCCCCTGGGCACGCGAACTGCTTCGGCGCGCCGAGGACGCGGCGGTGGAGAATCCGCCCGAGGCAGCGCGGCTTGTCCAGGAGGTCCTCGACCAGTACGGCAGCAAGCTCGTCCCGTGGACGCGCGACGACCCAGACCGGTTCCGATCGGCGCGTGCCGCGGCCAACGCCATTCTGCTCGCGAATCCCGCCCTCCTACAGCGCTACCGCCAGGCGGAGTCGGCCGCCGCCGAGCGTCTCCTCGAGACGGGCGATCTCGACGCGACGCTCCAGACCCGGCAATTGACACCGGCCGGACTCGAGGCGCTGGTCCGGCTCGCGCAACAGGATCTCGAGGCGGGACGATTTGCGGCCGTGCTGTCGCGGCTGGCGGAGACCCGCGCGCATCCGGACCGGGGGATGTTCCTTCCGCACATTCTTCTTCTGGAGGCGATGGCCGCGCACGGGACCGGCGATCTCCAACGTGCGCAGGTCGTTCGCGAGGAGTTGGCCGGCCTCGACGGCGAGATCGCCGCGGCGTGCCGGGCCGCACTGGTCCGCTTCGAGGCGTCCGATCCGCTTCCGTCGCCGCGCCGAAGTGTCAGCGGCCTCGATGCGACCGATCCACCCTCGCCGACCTCCGCGTCCGAGAGCTGGCACCTGATCGGCGACCAGCCGCTGGGCCGCTCCCTGTATCAGCGCACCTTTGCCGGCGACGACCCGTTCCGATCCGTTCCGCGCAGCATGGAACGCATCCAGCAGAGCGGCTCGCTGATGGTCACGCTCCCGACCATCGTGGACGACTTCGCGCTGGTGAACGAGGGACACCGCCTCCGTTCGATCGACCGGCTCAGCGGCCGTACGCGGTGGGAGAGCATGCTCGGCGCCGATGGAGTGGGAAGGGATGGGGGATCCGTCGGAGACCTGAACGTCGTGGCGGTGGCCGGGGACGCGATCGTGACGCTCTCGGGCCACGCCTACGCCACCGAGCGGTCCGGGCCGGGACGTGTGGTCTGCCTCGACCGGGAGTCGGGCGAGGAACGATGGTCGCGCGACCTCTCGTTCATCCAGGCCGACGACGATCTCGCCGGCGGCCTCTTTCCGATCGGGGCTCCGCTCGTGCTCGACGACTCGGTGGTGATCCTGGCTCGCCGGGTGAACAGCCGGCTGGAGAGCGCGGAGTACCTGCTCGCGCTGGGACTGGCCGATGGACGGCTGCGCTGGCAGCAGCACATCGCGAGCAGCAGCGGCGTCAGGTTGGGCGGACAGCGTCCGTTCTCCTCGCCGATCGTGTCGGACGGCGACGTTCTGGTCGCCACGTCGGTCGGGGCGATCGCACGGATCGACGGGGCCACCGGCGAGGTGCGGTGGCTCGTGCGGTCGGAAGTGCCGATCCGCGATCCACGCTACGACTTCGAGCCATGGGAGATGGGTGGGCCCGTCGTGCTGTCGCGGGGCGTGCTGGCGGTGGTGCCGGATCAGAGTCGCGTGGTCCTCCTCGACCTGGAAACCGGTGCGGAGTTGGAGGGGCATGCCATCGGTGCGACGGAGCCCTGGAACCGCCCGCGGTACTTCCTGGTTGTTCCCGGCGATCCTGCGGGCGGGGCGCCCGAACTCCTGGTCGCCGTCGGCGCGGATCTTGTCGTCCTGAACGCCGAGGATCTGTCGCGGTCGATGTGGCGGCTCTCGGCCGTGCGCCCCGCCGCCGACCCCGACGACGAACGGAGTGGTCTGCGCGGGCGGGTGCAGCGCTCGGGGCGGACGCTCGTGGTGCCGCAACGGCGCGAGGTGACGCTGCTGGACGCCGACCAAGGGAGCCTCGTGGGCAGCATCGCCACCGATGCGCCTGGGAATCCCTGTCTGGCCGGTCCACAGTTGCTTCTCGCCACGGCCGATCGCCTCGAGTCGTACATGCCCTTTGCCGCGGCGGAACGGCTCATGCGGGAGCGGATCGCCGAGCGGCCGGACGATCCCGAGCGGGCCTTCGCGCTCATGGAGCTCGGGGTGCGGGCCCGCCGGCTGGACCTCTGCATGGAGGCGGCGTCGATGGCGCTCGCCGGAATCGAAGCAGGACGGGCGGATCCGCTCCTGGACCCCAATCGGACCGAACTCTACGAACGGCTGCTGGCTGTGGACGCGGCCGGGCTCGCGGCGTCCGCCGGGGAGGGGCAGGCCCTGCACGCCCTGATCGGCACTGTGGCCGCCACCCCCGCCCAACTGGTGGGGCACCTCCTCCGGTACGGCGACTGGCTGGCGGATCAGGAACAGTTCGCCGATGCGGTCGAGACGTGGCAGCGGATTCTCGACCGTCCCGGTCTGGCGGCGGCGTCCGTGGTCGAACGCGGTGCGGGGATGCAGGCGTTCTCCGCGGTGGTCCAGCGTCTGGTGGACCTCGCGGCCACGCACGGACGGCAGGTCTACGCCCCCCAGGAGTCCTTCGCCCGCCTTCGTCTGGAGCAGATGCCGGCTGGACGTTCCGTCGAGGACCTTCTTGCCTTGGGTCGCGCCTACCCGCTGGCGAGTGCCGGAGTCGATGCGATGCTGGAGGCGGCCCTTCGGCTCCGAGAGGATGGACAGCCGGTGCGTTCGATCTCGACGCTTCTTGCCGCGTGGAGGCTGGCGGAGGTCGGTGCGGTCGCCGACGTCGATCGCCCCCGCATCGCCAGCGCGATGATCGAGGCCATGCTCAGTCAGGGCTGGTCCCGGTCCGCGGACGCACTGTTGAACGACATGGAGCGGATCGACGGCGATCCGTTGCTGGCGATCGGGGGCCGCGAGATGTCCGTTCGAGCGTGGCGGGGGAACGGAGCGGCCGGATTGGACCTCGCCCCGCGCGAGCCGCGGCTTGGCGACTTCAGCGGGGTGGCTCGCGACCTGACCGGACACCTCTTGCGATCGGCGCCGGATGCGGACTTGCCGACACTTCCCGACCGCTTCCTGATCGCCAACGAGGGGAAGGTGACGTTGCGCGACGCCAACCTCGACCCCCTCTGGACGGTGCTCGTGGATGACGAGGATCCGCGGCTGTTGGCGCTCGATCGCGAGCGGGTCCTCCTGTGGTTGCACGCCACGGCCGTCGAACCGGTAGCCATGATGGTGGACGTTGCGGATGGGAAGGTCCGGTGGATCTCCCCCCGGCTGGCGACCGTGCTGCCCCCGCCGCCGCTGGCGGGGGGAAGGCCGGCCGACGCGCTGACGCCCGGAGGGGACCTCTTCGAACCGGGAGAGGTCCTGCCGAGCATTGCGAACGGGGCGTTGGTGCTGGCTCGGCGCAATGGTGATGCGGCCGCAATCGAGCTCAAGGACGGCCGGACCGTGCGCTGGACACGACCTGGGCTCCTTCGTCGGGTGTATCACGCCGCGGCGTCCGACGCCGCCCTCGTGCTCGCGGGCGTTGGCGTTCAGCCGAGTGAAGGCGAAGCTGCGACGGAGGGGGCGCTGGTCTCGGTGGTTTCCATGGAGAGCGGAGAGGTTGAGACCCGGTACGTTCCGCGCACCGGTCAGGACATCCGCTGGATCGGGGTCGCCCCGGCGGGCGTAGTGGTGATCGGCACGGAGAACGGAATCGAGGGCTTCGTGCCGGCCGACGGTCCCGCTCCCGAGCCGCTCTGGTCGGCGTCGGGTCCGGCCTTTCGAGGACTGACGCGCGGCTGGATCGTGGATCGGATGGTCGTGGCGGCGGACGACAACGAGGACCTGGTCTGCGTCGACGTCGCCAACGGGCGGGTGCGGGCGGACGCGTTCAAGGTGCCCTCCGTGGGCAAGCTTCCCGCCCGGCTGCGGGAGCTGGTCGAGGATGCTGCCGGCTCGGTGCTGCGCTACGAGCAGCGGGTGGTGGGCTTCGATCACGATGGCGGCATCACGGGGATGGACGCGGTGTCGGACGACCGCGACTTCCGGAATGTCGTGCCTGCCGAGGGACGGCTGGTGGTGGTGAACGCGCTGGGCAGCGAGCAGGTCGAGCTGCCGCAGGGACTCGGGCGGCGCACGCAGTTCAACTACGCGCTCTACCAGCTCGACCGCCGTCAGGGCTGCCGGCTGGTGGGACCTGCATTGGAGATCGCCTCGGTCGGACAGCGGTTCGAACGGGCGGCGGCCATCGACGGTTGGCTGCTGCTTTCGACGGGTGCGATCACCACCGCCGTGCCGTTGCCAATGGAGCCGTGAGCGGTGGCATCGGGATCCGGTCCGGCGCTCGGAAGGGCACCGGCGCCGGAGCCTTGCCGCGCCTTGCACCTGCGCCGGGATGGGCTGGTATAGTTCGCGCCGAGCTCGCGCGAGCCCTTGACCCGGAGCTGAACATGCCGATTGCCCCCACCGCACCTCTGCCGCAAGTCGATCCCCTCTTCGCCGTGTTCGCCGATCACGCCGACGGCACCGCCGGTCTGGCCGTGGTCGCCCCGATGTCCACCCCCGACATCCTGGCGTGGGGGGACGACGACGATGACGACCTCGAGTTCTTCGACGACGAGGACGACGAGGACGAAGACGAGGACGAAGACGAGGAAGACGACGAAGACGACGACGAGGATGACGAGGACGAAGACGAGGACGAAGACGAGGAAGAGGACGAGGAGGAGGACGAGGACGACGAGGAGGAGGACGAGGACGATCCCGACGACGAGGACGACGACGACGACGAGGACTTCGACGACGAGGACGAGTTCGTCGAGGACGAGGACGAGGAGTTCGACATCGAGGAGGAGTGAGGTCGGGAGGAGTCGCCCTTCCAGGGCGGATGTCCACCCGAGCCGCGCATCGAGGGCGGGCTACGCCTCGTGCGGCGCCTTCTGGTGCTCCTCGCTGATGTGCAGCGGCTGGAGCTGAAGGGTGCGCTTCTTGTCTTGGCGCAGGACCTCGAGCGACCGGCCGTGCACGCCCTCCGCCCTGGCCGCAAGGGCGTCGCAGAGCTTCGCCACCGCGGGCACGTCCGGGAACTCGTCGCGGAGGGACCGCATGCGATCGGCCATCGGGCCGCCGTTCTCCACGAACAGGCGGCGGTAGCACTCGCGGATCGCTTCGATGTGCGATTCGTCGAAGCCCCGTCGTTCCATGCCGGTGCGGTTGGGCGAGCGCACTTCGGCGGGATTGCCCTCGACGGTCATGAACGGCGGCACATCCCGGCTGATTCTCGCCAGTCCGCCGACAAACGACAGGGTTCCGATGGTCACGAAGTGGTGCACGCCCGTGCCGCCGCTGATCGTTGCGCCGTCTTCGATCCGCACGTGTCCGGCCAGCATCACGTGGTTCGCGAGCTGGATCTGGTGGCCGAGGTGGCAGTCGTGCGCGATGTGCGCGCCGACCATGACGAGGTTCCGATCGCCGATCGTCGTCGAGCCGCCGCCGTTCGCGGTGCCGCGATGGATCGTGACGTGCTCGCGGAACTGGTTGCCGTCGCCGACGACCAGCCGCGACTTCTCGCCGCGGTACTTGCGGTCCTGCGGATCGGCTCCGAGCACCGCAAGGGGAAAGACCGTGTTGTTGCGCCCCATCGTCGTCGGACCGAGCACCGTGACATGGTTCATCAGCACGGTGCCCGCGCCGATCTCGACGTCGGCGCCGATCACGCAGTACGGACCGATCTCCACGGCGTCGCCGATTCGTGCGGTCGGATCGATGATGGCGGTTGGATGGATCTTCGTCATGGAATCTTCGCGCAGGATCGTCGGCTTCAGAACGCCTCGGCCTCCGCGTCCACCATCATGAAGCGGATCTCCGCCTCCGCGGCGAGCTTGCTCCCCACGTAGGCCTTGCAACGCACGTGGCCCGTTCTCGAACGGGCGCGAACCGACTCGGCTTCCAGGACGAGCTGGTCGCCGGGGACCACCGGCTTTCGCAGCTTCACCTTGTCGAGGCTCAGCAGGACCGCGATCTTGCCCGTGTGCTCGAGCTTCTGGCTCATCAGCAGGCCCCCGAGCTGAGCCATCGCCTCGACGATGAGCACGCCCGGCATGATCGGCGTGCCCGGATAGTGTCCAAGGAAGAACGGCTCGTTGATGGACACGTTCTTGACGCCCAGGGCCCGGCGGTCCTCGTCGATCTCGACGACCCGGTCCACGAGGAGCATCGGGTAGCGGTGGGGCATGATCCGCTGGATGGCACGGATGTCCATCGAACGGCCGTGCAGAAGGGCATGCTGACGATCCGCCGCCCTCATCTGCTCCAGCAGCTTGAGCCCCATTCGGCGGTTGAGGGCGTGGCCGGATCGGTAGGCGACGAAGCGGCACTGCACCTCGCATCCGACCAGGTAGAGATCGCCGATGATGTCGAGCACCTTGTGGCGCACCGGTTCGTTCTCGAACCGATAGACGTTCTCGATCGGACCGTCGTCGCCGATCACCAGGACGTCGCGCGGCGACAGGTGTCGGCACAGGCCGCGGTCCCAAAGCGCCTGGGCCTCCTCGCGGAGGCTGTAGGTGCGGGAGGGCGCGATCTCGTCGACGTAGCTCTCGCGATCGAAGGAGAAGGCGTGGGTCTGCCGGCGGATGCGGGGGGCGTTCTCACCGTAGTCGAGGTCGTACACCACCGTCATCGCTTCGGCCCCGGGCAGCGCCGCCAGCATCGCGTCGCCCTCCTGGACCACGATCGGATCGACGACGCGGAACACCCGCCGCGGCGCGTTCTGCTCCTCGATTCCGGCCGACACGATGGCGTCCACGAAGATCCGAGCCGATCCGTCCCCGCACGGCAGCTCGGGACCGTGCAGGCGGATCAGCAGGTTGTCGATGCGCAGGCCCGCCAGCGCCGACATGCAGTGCTCGACGGTCTCGATGGTGACGTTCCCGGAGCGGAGCGTGGTGCGCCGGGCGCGCGGGGTCACATGGGTGACCGAGGCGGGAATCCGGACCGGAGCGTCGAGATCGGTGCGTTCGAAGACGATCCCGTGGTTCGGGGGCGCTGGCACGAAGGTGACCGTCGCGTCCTCGCCCAGGAGGAGGCCCTTCCCGGCCACGGATGCCTCTTGAGCGATCGTGTGCTGCCGGAGGCGCACGGCGGGAGCGGCTTGTGGATTGGCCTCGATGGTCTGCAGCATGGACACGCTGGCTCGGAGATCCTCACAAAGCGGGTCCGGCTCTTCCCGGGCCGCCGGGGACCTCACCGCTGGCCGGGAGACGACCCGCGACCCAGCCGCTTCAGCACTTCCGGCAGTCTACGCAGGGCGGCCAACTGACGCAAAGTCGTGGCCGCCTCCTCGCCCGGAACGCCCGCGAACGTGGCTCCAGCGGGGATGTCCTTGTAGACCCCCGTCATTCCGGCCACCTTCGCCCCCGCGCCCACCGTGAGGTGGTCCGCCACGCAGACGCCGCCCCCGATCTGGCACCAGTCCCCGATCACCACGCTCCCGGCCAAGGCGGTTGCGCCGGCGATCACGCAGCACCGTCCGATCCGGCAGTTGTGGGCGATCTGGCAGAGGTTGTCGATCTTGGTTCCCCGCCCGACCACGGTCTGGCCGAACTTCGCCCGATCGACGCAGGTTCCCGCGCCGATCTCGACCTCGTCCTCGATGACCACGATGCCGATCTGCGGGACCTTGCGGAGGCCGATCGGAACGCCGGCGGCGTCGAACGCCGGGCGGTAGCCGAAGCCGTCCGCCCCGATCGTTGCGTTGGGGTGCACGACGACGTTCCGTCCGATCCGACACCGGTCGCGCACCACCACGTTCGCGTGCAGGACCGTGCCCGCGCCGACGACGACGTCGTCGGCGATGCGTGCGCCGGCGTGCACGACCACGTTCGCTCCGATCGAGCAGCGGGCCCCGATCGACACGTGTTCGGCGATGCGAACGCCCGCATCCAGGCGTGCGGTTCGGTCCACCGCGGCATCGGGATGGACGCCCGGCGCCGGAAGCGCCGCCGACGGCGCGAAGGCTTCGAGCAGATCGATGATGGCCGTCTCGGCGTCGGCCACGAAGAGCAGGGTTCGTCCGTCCGCGTCGGGCTCCTCGGGCAACAGGCCGCGGCTGACCAGCACCGCCGAGGCGCCGCTGGCCGGCCATTCGCGTGCCGCCTTGTCGCTGGCCACGAACGTCAATTGTCCCGCGCCGGCGCCGGCCAGGCTCTCGAGCCCCGTGATCTCCAGGCTTTCGTTTCCCACCACCTCCGCCCCGACCATGTCGGCCAACTGCCGAGTGGAGAAGCGGCGCGGGATGGTCTCGTTGGTGTCGTTCATCCGCGCGGGAGGGGATCGCTTGCGGGCCGGCGTGGCGGCGCGCCTACTGGGGCGCCTTCCCGTTCATGAACGAGATGAGCGCGTCGGTGATGTCGAGCGACTGGGAGGAGTAGAGCATCCGGCGAGCCGAGATCTGCTGCATCGTGCCCTTGGGATCGGCCGGCTCGATGGGCGGAAGGGAATCGTCCAGGTACACGGCATCGATGCCGTTCTGCTCCGCGAGGGTCTTCACGGACTCCTTGATCTCGCCGTAGATCCGGCGGATGAGCTCCGCCCGGCGGGCCTCGATCTTCTGGCGATTGAACTCCACGAGGGCGTTGAAGCGCAACGCCTCGAACTCGATCTCGCCCAGGAGCCGCTTGTGATCGGCGGAACCGGGCTGGAAGCTGTCGAGGTCGGCCTTCAGCTCGTCCAGGGCGACGCGCTTCACCTCGATTCCCTTCTGCATCTCGTCCGCCATCGCCTGGAGTTCGGCGTCGGCGGCTGCCTGCCGGTTGAGGCTGTTGTAGACGCGCTCCAGGTCGAGCGACGCCATGACGGCGGGCTTGGTCGGCATGGTGGCGGCGAGCAGCAGCGCGGCGGCGCCGAGAAGGAGCAGGCCGGCGCTCGCCAGCATCGTCGCCGGCGACGAGGCGCCGAGCCGGCGCGAGCGGGAGGTCGTTCGAAGGTCGGTGGTCATGATGTCGTTCCCCATGCCGTGCGTGTTCGGCGTTGACCGGCCCGGGCCGGCGCGGGCTCCGTTCGAGCGCTCGTCACCGGGCGGCGCGGGCGTTGTTGATCCGGATGATCAGCTTGTCGGTGAGGTCGATGGTGGGTTGGGAGTAGAGGACACGACGCGCCGTGATCTGCTGAAGGATCTGCGCTTCCGCCGACGCGTTGGGATCGGTGTCGCTGCGGATCTCGTTGGAGGCGTCGTTCACCAGGAGGAGATCGAACCCCTCCGCCTCCGCGAGCAGCGCCGCCTCGGCGCGGATGTTGCGGTACATGCTCTGCCACATCAGCGAGCGCTCCCGGTCGACCTGGGACCGCTTGAACTTGAACCAGACCTCGTCCTCGAGCAGGTCCTTCGCCAGGCTCTCCCGCAGCGCATCACGCTCGGCGCCGGCGGGAAGCGCGTCGTACTGCGCCTTCTTGGCCTGCGCCGATTCCTGCCGCTTGCGGAGTTCGGCGGTCAGGCTCTCCTCCATGCCCTTGGTGGACGCGTCCCACTCCGCCCGCTCGTTCATCTTCTCGAAGACCTTCCCGAGGTCCACGGTGCCCACCGCGGTGGGGCGGGCGGCCAACGCCCGCACGGCACCCGCCTGGTAGGCGAACAGGCCGATCAGGGCCGCGAGCACGGCGAGGACGGGAAGCGACGCGTGGTGGCGGGAGGCGGTCGGGGGCATGGCGGTCTCCTTGGACGTGCGGATTGTACCGGCGCCAACGGTCAGAAAGGCACTTCCGCGCTGAAGCTGAAGAGCTGCTCCTGGTCGAGGTCCTGCTTGACCACGGGGAAGCCGAAATCGAGGGCGATGGGTGCAGGCCCGAACGCCGGCACGTAGATCCTCAGACCGGCCCCGACCGAAACGCGGTACTGGTCGAAGCCCGGATCCTCGGTGACGGTGCCGCTGTCCACGAAGAACACGCCGGAGAGAAGCTGCTGGAAGATCGGGAACTCGTACTGGGCGCCGAGGAACACGAGCCAGTTGCCGCCGATCGGATCGGTCGTCTGCTGACCGAAGCGGTCGACTCCCTTCGGCGAGATCGTCCGGAAGTCGAATCCCCGGAAGCTCCGTCCACCGAGATAGAACTTGTCGTACACCGGCGCGTCGTTGCCGATGATGTAGGCGAGCTGCGCGTTCAGGCGCAGGACCGAGCGGCGGCCGAGGAAGTCCTCGTCCAGCGTCAGGAAGCCGGTCCAGTTCGCACGGAGCGTGGTGTAGGAGCGGTCGCCGTTGATGAGGCCGGTGAGACCGACGCCGAGTTCCAGGTTGGTGCCGCGGCTCGGACGGAAGAGGCGGTCGACGGTGTTCCGCGTCAGCGTGAGCCCGACGGTGTCGAGGTTCAGCGGCCCCGCGTCGTCGTAGACCTCGACCGGCGCGAACTCATCGATGTCCTTCAGTTCGACCCGGCGCCAGATGAAGCTGGTCGAACCGCTCCAGATGTCCCCCAGCCGCCGGCTGAGCGACATCGAGCCGTTGATCTGGTCCTCCGTGTACTGGTCGTAGTTGCGGCTGCGGATGAATCCCGCCACCGAGCCGCCGATGTCGGACTCCAGCAGGCGCGGGTCGGCCAGCGAGATCGAGTAGGTGCTGACGTCGTTGCCGGGGGCCACCACCAGCGAGAACCGCTGGCCTGCTCCGCGGAACGCCCTGCCGGAGATGAGCTCGTTGAACGATTTGGGATAGTCGGCGATGTCGAAGTTCCGCTGATTCAGGGAGACCTCGCCGATCACGCCGGAGTCGCTGCCGAAGGCCGCGCCGAAGTTGACGGAGCCGGTGTTCTTCTCCTTGACCTCGACCAAAACGTCGCGGGCCTCCTCGTCTTCGGCGCCGGGCTGCTGGAGGGTGACGCGCACGTCCTGGCCGAAGAGCTGGGTTCCGATCAGGCGGTCCTTGGACCGCTGGAGCTCGCGGCCGTCGATCGTGCGGCCGGGCTGGATTCGAACCTCGCGCCGAATCACCTTGTCCTTGGTGATGTAGTTGCCTTGGATGAGGACCAGCCCGGCGCGGGAGCGACCACCCTCGCGGATCGAGATGATGAGATCCACCTCGGGCTGCTCGCCGACGCGAATGCTCGTCTCCTGCACCTGCACGTCGACGTAGCCCATCACGAGGTACGTGTCGCGGATGGACGCCAACGAGCGATCGAGCATGTCGCGCTGGTAGACGTCGCCCGTGCGGATGGCGAGCAGCGCCATGACCTGCTCCGGCGACAGGACCGCCAGCGGGCGAGTGCCGGACGGGCTGAATCCCTCGATGGCGATGTCGCGGATGCGGTACTGGCGGCCTTCGGCGATCACGTAGGTGACCTTCGCCTCCTTGTTGTCGGGACTGAGCTCGATCCTCCGGTCCACGCGGACGTCGACGAAGCCGCGGTCCTTGTAGAACCTGTCCAGCGACGCCACGTCGTCGAGAAGCCGGTCCTGGTCGAGCTGTCCGCGCGAGAAGATGAAGAACGCCGTCTTGGTCCGCACCTGCGCCTTGAGTTCGTTCGCCGGGAACGAGTCGTTCCCCTCGAAGAGGATGGCCTTCACCTTGACCCGCGGGCCCTCGACGATCTTGAAGATGAGGATGCCGGAGTCCGCCAGGCGGGACTCGTCAACCTCCACGTCGGCGAGGTAGTGGCCCTTCTCCTGGTACAGGTCCTTGATGTTGCGGATCGACCGCTCGATGAGAAAGTCGTCGCGCGGCGCGTTGCGGAAGAGGGGGATGACCGACCGGAGTTCCTGGTCGGAGATCACCTTGTTGCCGACCGTCTGCACCTCGCCGATCAGGGCCTGCTCGGTGACGATGTAGCGCAGCGCCACCGTCCCGTCGGGCTGGAGCGTGGCATCGACGGTGACGGTTCGGAACTGTCCCAGGCGGTAGAGGTTCGAGACGTCGCCGCGAACGGCCTCCGGATCGTACGGCTGCCCCGGGGCAACCCTTAGATTGTTCCGTACTTCGGTCTCGTCGAGTCGCGACAGCCCCACCACGGAAACGCTGGAAATCGGTCGGTCGACCAGGTCCGGCGACTGGGCGGACGCGGAGCGGCCAGCCAACGCGGTGGGCAACACGAAGGCAAGCCACAGGAGCATCAGGCGCACGAGCCGCCCGAACACGTCCGCCGAGACTCTGGTGCCGCGCCGCATCCGGGCGGAGCATAACGGAAGGAAGCGCCAGCCACCACGGCGATGCGTGCGTTGACCGGGCCGCGGGCCGAGGGTAGTGTCCGGCCCGCGTGATGGCCATGACGATCGGCGAGCTTGCGGAGCGGATCGGAGCCACCGTGGTCGGAGACGCCACGAGAGTGGTGCGAGGCTGCGCGCCGCTGGACGAGGCGGGGCCCGACGAGATCTCGTTCCTGGCCAACCGTCGGTACGCGGACTACCTGGAGACCACGCGGGCGGCCGGGGTCATCGTGGCGCCGTCGGAGACCACCGGCGGCGAACTCGTGCGCCTGGAGGCCGCCGATCCGTACTTTGCGTTCCGCAACGCCATGATCGCCCTGCACGGGTTTCGGAACCATCCCGACCCGATCGATGCACAGCGCGGATCGGCCTTCGTGCATCCCGACGCCCGCATCGGCAGCGCATGCCGAATCCACCCGTTTGCCGTCGTCGAGCGCGACGCCGAGGTCGGACCGGCCTGCGTGCTCTATCCGGGCGCCTACGTGGGGCAGGGGGCCCGGTTGGGCGAGGGGTGCGTGCTCTTTCCCAACGCGGTGGTCTACGACCGGTGCGTGCTCGGCAACCGCGTGACGCTGCACGCGAATGCCGTGGTGGGGAACGACGGCTTCGGCTATGCCACGCACCAGGGGGTCCACCACAAGATCCCCCAGGCGGGGATCGTGGTGGTCGAGGACGACGTCGAGATCGGTGCCGGCTGTGCCATCGAGCGCGCCGCGATGGGCGAGACCCGTATCGGTCAGGGAACCAAGTTCGCCGACCTGATCTCGATCGGCCACGGCACGCGCATCGGCCGGCATTGCCTGCTGGTGTCGCTGGTGGGCATCAGCGGATCCGTGGAGGTCGGCGACTGGGTGGCGTTCGGCGGTCAGGCGGGCGTCACGGGACACCTTCGCATCGGATCGGGCGTGCAGATCGCGGGCAAGGCCGCGGTGGTCGCCGACGTGCCCGCCGGGATGAAGGTGGGCGGGATTCCCGCCATCGAGCTCGAGCAGGCGAAGCGCAACGCGTTGGCGGCGACGGGCCTCTACGAGCTGGCCAAGAAGGTGAAGGAGCTCGAGCGCCGGCTGAAGGCCGCGGAAGGATCGGATCGACCGTCGTGATCGAGCGGGCATTGCCCGCGGGTCGATCGTTCGGCTACCTTAGCCCGGATGACCACCACCGCCAACGAGTCCGGGCCGACGCAGCTTCTCCGCACGCCCTTCTACAAGTGGCACCTCGAGTACGGGGCGAAGATGGTGGACTTCGCCGGCTGGGAGATGCCGCTCCTCTACACCTCGATCATCGACGAGCACCGCTGGGTGCGGTCCAGCGGCGGGTTCTTCGACGTCTCGCACATGGGCCGGCTGCGCTTCACCGGTCGCCACGCCCGTCGTTTCCTCGATCGGGTCTGTACGAGGCAGATCCTGGGCATGGACGACGGTCAATGCCGCTATTCGCTGGTCTGCAACGAGCAGGGGGGCGTGCGGGACGACGTGCTCGTCTACCGGTTCGACGACGACGACTACCTGATGGTCTGCAACGCCTCCAACCGCTCGAAGCTCGTGCGGCACTTCAACGAGGTGCGCGGCGACATGGTGTTCCGCGTCGAGGACCAGACCGAGTCCACGGCGATGGCGGCGATCCAAGGGCCGAAGGTGATGGAAGTCATCGGCCAGATGAGCCGCGAGGTGCCCACGCTGAAGCGCTACCGCTTCGTGGAGAAGAACCTGCTGGTGCTCAAGATGATCGTGAGCCGGACGGGGTACACGGGCGAGGACGGGGTGGAGATCATTCTCGGTTCCGGCATGGCCAAGATGGCGATCGGCATGCTCCTCAAGGACATGGGGAAGGAGAACGCGGTGGTGAAGCCGATCGGTCTCGGCGCTCGCGACACGCTGCGCCTCGAGGCGGGCATGCCGCTCTACGGACACGAGCTGGAGGAGGACATCGATCCGCTCTCGGCGGGCCTCGACTTCGCCGTGAAGCTCGACAAGGGCGATGCGGATCCGCTGGCGGGCCGTTTCATCGGCCAGGACGCGTTGCAGCGGATCGCCGCGGACGGTCCGGCCCGCCGGCTCGTCGGCCTGCTGGTCGAGGGGAAGCGAAGCCCGCGGCAGGGCATGGGTGTCAGGCTCGGCGATGCGACGGTCGGCGCCGTCACCAGCGGCTGTCTCAGTCCGAGCCTGGATCGTCCGATCGCCATGGCCCTGGTCGCCCGCGATCACGCCGAACCCGGCACGCGACTCGCCATCGATCTCCGCGGCACGCTCGTCGATGCCGAGGTGGTGAAGATGCCGTTTGTTGGGAGGTGAGGTTCGGGGGCGCGTCCGATCGGCCAGAACGCTTGAACGATCGTGGGTATCAGTTATCAGGGATCAGCAGTGGGTTGCTGGTGCGGGCGCGGGCGACTCGATCGCGTCAGGCGTTCGGGGGGCGGTTGTCATCCCCAATTCTCCTGCGGGTCGACGGCTCGTCCGTCGGCCCGCCGAACGTGCAAGTGCGCAGCATCGCCCGGCGCGATCGAACGTCACGCGACCGCTGATAACTGATTCCTGATACCTGATTTCCGGCCCCATCCCCCGACGCGTGCTCGAACCGGAGGCTCACCCCGCCTGCGCGCGCGGCTTCTGCCGTCGCGACGTGCCGTTCATGCTCCGGGGATCGAGGTGTCCGTTCGAGCCGTGGTGGCCGTTCTCGGCCGCGCGTCCGTTGCGTGCGGGTGGTGCCGCCGAACCGTTGTGGCCGTTGTGACCGCCGTTGCGGTAGAAGCGGCTGGGGCGATCGTCGGAGAGTTGGGCCTGCAGGCGCCGCAAGGCATCG